>JADFZC010000529.1 GCA_015232735.1 Oligoflexales bacterium
TTCAAAACGTCTTTTGCGTCTTGTAAATCAGCTGCTCGATTTTCAAAAGCTCGGTTCAGCATCTGCAAAAATCAAGCTTTCGCCCGTATGGGTGTCGCCATTCCTGGAGACGTGCTCCGAATACTTCAGGGGACCATGCAGGGAACGGAACATAAGGTTTCGTATAAGGGATGTCAACAATAAGGACTCATATATACTTGGTCAGATAGATGCGCTTGAGAAGATTCTTTTCAATTATCTTTCAAACGCGCTCAAGTATACGAATGACTGGGGTAATATCGAGCTTTCCCTGCAGACAGAAAATGATCGTGTGATAATCACTGTAAAAGACGATGGTCCCGGGATTTCAAATGATAACAAGGCAAAGCTTTTTAATATCTTCTCGACGGTTGAGGATCGCGTCAAGCGTCAGTATGAGAAAACCGGCATAGGACTCGCGCTTGTCAAGGAATTGACGGAAGCGATGAAAGGAAGGGTATTTTTTGAGAGCGAGGTGGGGAAGGGAAGCACGTTCGGTGTCGAGTTTTTGCGATATGATCCGAATGCCGTTATCTTTCATTTGCTTGTCATAAGCGAGCAGGATGAGCATGTTTCGGGATGCCTCGAAAACCTGAAACAGAAAGAGTTTATCGTGGCCGGGGCAAACAGTCTTGCCGAAGCCATGAATCTGCTTTCAAAATCGTTTTTCTACTGCATACTGCTCGATTTCGACCTTTTGAATGCTGAAGGAACGGATTTTATGCAGATACTGATGGCAAATCACCCGTTCTCAAAACTACTCGTCATGGCAAGGGAAGAGGAGGATTTTTCCTCATCAGGCCTCGGCAGCTGCCCGAAATCGGCAAGGTTCTACAAAAAACCCCTTGATATAGCCAAATTCATGTTGGACTTAAAGATGTTCATGAAGGAAAGCCAGGTTGAACCGGACATTATTATTGAAAATCTCAGGGAATATCGTCCAAAGGGCTGGCATCTCAGCGTCGAAGGCGAGATGTCCGCCGTTACTCCGGATGAGGAATGCATAGAGGGAGACGGCAAGCTTATCCTTGTTGTGGACGATCTCAAAGATATGAGAACATTAATAACAAATGCCCTCAAATCCAAATCCTATCGTTTCATAACAGCAGAGGGTGGAAGCACGGGACTCAAAAAGGCCAGCCTTCACAGGCCGGATCTTGTGATTATTGATTGGATGATGCCGACGATGACAGGGACGGAGATGATCGAGGAGATGCAAAAAAACGATATCCTAAGGTCCATTCCGATAATTCTTCTTACAGCCAAGGGGGATGAGGAAAGCAAAAAGATCGCCATTCAGAAAGGGGCGCATGCATATCTGGCAAAGCCTTTCGACGATCTTGAACTTTTTAATACGATCGATAACCTGATCCTTTTGAAGGAAGGGGAAAAGAGGATAAGGGAATTGAACAGAAACCTTACCGAGAATTTGCTGAAACGTTTTCTCCCGCATAAACTTGTCGATGACATAACTTCAGGAAAAAAACTCTTTAGCGATCATCCAAGGCTTTTGGAAGTTACAATCCTGTTTGCGGGCCTTGCCGGATTTACAAAAAGGTCGGAAGAGGCGGGACCTGTACTGATTTCGCAGTTTCTAAACTCCTATTTTGACAAGATGACCAAGATAGTATTCAAATTCGGCGGAACGGTGGATAAGTTCATAGGCGATGAGATAATGGTGATTTTTGGCGCTCCGGAAGAGATTAAAAACAATGTTCAGGCCAGAAATGCCATTGGCTGCGCCATCGAGATGCAAAAGGCGCTTGATGAATTGAATATGGAATGGAAAAACAAAAAGGTAAGCGCATTTTCAATGCGCATAGGCATCCACAAGGGAAGCGGGATCGTAGGGTCCTTCGGAGGGGAATTGCGATCCGAATATACTGTGATAGGTCCTGTTGTGAATATGGCGTCCCGCATAGAAAGATGCGCGTCTCCGGGCCATATTTTCTTCTCATCGACAATAAGGGATATCCTTGAGGAAAAAGGATGGAGCAGGGCAGGAAATTTCGATCTCAAGGGAATAGGGGAAACCATGCTTTATAAAGTTGACATCGATAAGTGGAACCTGGCAGTGGATAGTGACGATGAAGCCGGGGAGAAAAAGGCTGGCTAAATCCTGCCGTCCGCAAGAAGATTCATAATCCCCGTCATGCCCTCGCAGGCCTCGCTCGCAATGCGGCCCCTGGAAGCGGTCTTTCTAAGTTTTGCAAGAATCTCCCTCGACTCGTCAAGTATGACCGATACGCGCTCCTTGACCTTTTCAATCGCAGGGGGAATTTCGTTCCTTGTGATGTTCTGGATCTTTTCCGGCAGGAGTGTGACATAGTCCCTGTTCTGTGAAATGGATAAAGCATGGAAAACAACTGAACTGATCACACCGCTCTTGATATCCTGGAAACCCGAACTGTCCTCCCTTTTAAAATCGAGAATATCGTTGGCAAGCTGGAAGGCTGTCCCGAACTTTTCTCCAAGTTTTTGAGCGGTATAGAGAGTCTCCTTTGGGGCGTCCGATAAAAAGGCCGGGATTGTGCAGCACAACCTCATGATGCTTCCGGTCTTTTTCAGCGCGACCTCTTCGATATCGTTCCATGTCAAAAACCTCTTTGAGCTGTTTTCTATCTGGATCCATTCACCCTCTGCAAGCTCTGATATCACCTCCGAAAGCTCCTCGATTATGTCGGCCCGCCTGAGGCGCGAAACTTCCATAAGCACGTTCGCCAGAAGGTAGTCGCCTGATAAAATGGCCTTTCTGTTGGTCGCAACGACATTGATCGATGGCTTTCCCCTTCTAATGTCCGCATTGTCTATCACATCGTCGTGGGCAAGGCTTGCGGCATGTATCAGTTCTATCGCCCTGCAGTATGGCTCGACAATCTTATGGGAAACGCCAAAAATGTCGCTTACGGTGTAGGTAAGGATCGGTCTGAGCCGTTTGCCGCCTGACAGCACAGTCTGGG
>JADFZC010000530.1 GCA_015232735.1 Oligoflexales bacterium
GATAAGCGGTATTTCCGTAGGTGCAATGTATGCCTTGATCGCCCTGGGTTACACGATGGTTTATGGCATAGTACAGCTGATAAACTTCGCCCATGGTGAGTTTCTTATGGTTGGCGCCTACATGGGTGCCTTGTTGCTGGCCAGTTTCGTCGGAACACCGCTTATTTTCGCGCTTCTGATAGCTATGCTGGCCGCAGGTCTTATTGCGGTTTTAACCGAGTTTCTCGCCTATCGCCCTCTGCGAAGTCAGCCACGCATCTTTGTTCTCACTGCGGCGATCGCTGTTTCCGTGCTATTGCAAAACCTAGGACGGGTTATCTTCGGCGCATCCTCAAAGCCATTTCCAGCACGTTTTCCAGAAGGAAATATCAGTTTTGGAGAGATTTGGATCGATTACGCCCAGCTGATCATCTTCACGTCATGCATTTTGATGATGATCGTACTGTGGCTGATTGTGCATAAGACAAAGATCGGGGTTGCCATGCGTGCAACTTCACAGGATATGGAAGCGGCGCGACTGATGGGGATTAATACAAATCTATTGATATCTTTTACATTTTTTATTGGGGCGACATTGGCTGGCGCTGTCGGAGTTCTCTATGGGATAACCTATTCCATAGACCCGTTGATGGGAATTCAGCCGGGTCTGGCCGCATTTGTCGCGGCGGTGCTTGGAGGAATCGGATCCATCCCGGGTGCGATGGTCGGCGGCCTTTTGATCGGTATCATTGAAAATCTTGTCGCCGGTTACGTTTCCAGTACCTATCAGGGTGGGATCACTTTTCTGATTCTGATCATTGTACTCGCTGTAAAGCCCACGGGGATTTTCGGCAAAACAAATAAAGTCAAAGTTTAAGGGAGATATCGATGGCGCTTTTGAATAATTTCCTTACCGCTCTCGGACCCACACTTTTTGCTATGCTGAATCTGATGGGAGTATATGTTATTCTGGCTCTCAGCCTTAACATGATAAATGGCATGGGAGGGATGTTTTCGATTGGACATGCAGGATTCTGGGCGGTCGGCGCATACAGTGCCGGTGCGCTGATAATCCATAGCCCCCTGTCCGCCTATCCCAATCTGACCTTTGCCCTGGCGATGATTGTCGCAATAGTGATTACCGCAATCGCTGGCCTCGTTCTTTCAGTTTCCTGCATGCGCCTGTCCGGGGACTATCTCGCTATCGCCACGCTGGGATTTTCCATCATTGTCGTCAACATTCTCTATAATATGGATTACGTGGGCGCCGCTACAGGCATGATCCTGCCGGTGTCAATAAACAGATGGTTTGTCTGGCTTATGGTACTTGTAACCCTGGTATTCTACTATCGCGTCAAGTACTCCAACTTTGGCAGACTTGTTATGGCGCTGCGCGAGGATGAGATCGCGGCAGAGGCTTTGGGGATCAGCCGTCTCTACTATAAAACGCTTATCTTTGCGCTGGGTGCCGCTCTCGCCGGGATGGCCGGAGCACTTTATGCAGGGTTTGCTACATATTTGAATCCCACGGGATTTGAATTCGATCAAAGTATTAAAATGCTGACCATGGTTGTCTTGGGTGGCCTGGGATCAATCACCGGTGTCACCTTCGCTGCCATGATTCTGACCCTGATGCCTGAATTGCTGCGGCTTGTCGGCTTCGAGGATTATCAAATGGTACTGTTCGCCCTGATTCTGCTTCTGATGGTACTGATGCGGCCGCAGGGAATTCTTGGCAGCAAGGAGATCTGGGATATCCCTCTCTTCAGCTGGCTGGCACCTCGAACTTATATCAACAAGTCGCTCTCCGCCGCACAAAACAAGGAGCTGCCATGACAGAAGTTCAAAGAAAGCAGGAAATGCTGCTGAAAACAATAAATCTCGGCATGCATTTTGGAGGATTGCGAGCCGTAGACAATTTCAATTTGAATATCAGGTCCGGAGAGATCGTGGGGCTTATAGGTCCCAATGGTGCCGGCAAAACAACTGTATTCAACATGCTGACCGGGATATACGAGCCTACCCTGGGTGAGATCTGGTTCGAATCCGGACGTATCGACGGCAAAGCTCCTCACCTGATAAACCGGCAGGGAATCGCCAGAACATTCCAAAACATCCGCCTCTTTCGCAGCCTGTCGGTTTTGGATAATGTCAGGGCGGCATTGCACAAGCAGGTCGATTACACCCTTATAAGCAGTGTGCTGAGGCTCAAGAGTTTTTACAATACTGAGCAGAAGATAATAAAGCGGTCGATCGATTTATTGAAATTGTTCGAACTTGACGGCAGGCTGGAACAGCAAGCAGACAGCCTGCCTTATGGCGAGCAGCGCAAACTTGAGATTGTCCGTGCCATGGCAACCGGTCCCAGGCTGCTGCTTCTGGACGAGCCGGCAGCAGGGATGAATCCGCAGGAAACGCAGAATCTTATTCAACTCACACGGAAATTACGCGATGAATTCGGCGTTACCATCTTGTTGATTGAACACGATATGAACCTGGTAATGAGCATCTGTGAACGAATCTATGTTCTTGATTATGGGCGTCAGATCGCGCATGGCACTCCAAGCGAGATTCAGAGCAATCATGACGTGATCAAGGCCTATCTTGGAGAGGCATAACCAATATGTTGACTGTGAAGGAACTTAATGTGTTTTATGGGGCCATTCACGCCCTGAAGGATATTTCCCTGAACGTGGCCAAGGGCGAGATCGTGACACTGATAGGTGCCAACGGTGCCGGCAAATCCACGACTCTTCGTGCGCTGTCCGGTTTGATAAGACCGCGTTCCGGAACGATCACCTTTCTGGGTACTTCGATTGAGGGACAAGGTGCGCACAAGATCGTGCGCGGAGGACTTAGCCATTGTCCCGAGGGCCGGCGCATCTTTGGCCGCCTGACTGTCAGGGAGAATCTGCTCTTGGGCGCCTATTTCCGAAAGGACAAGCGTCAGGTCGAAAATGATCTGGCACGAAATTTCGATTTATTTCCT
>JADFZC010000531.1 GCA_015232735.1 Oligoflexales bacterium
CGGGTTACTACAGCAGCTTTTCTGTAAGAAATCTGGCTGGCAGAGTGATCGGAGCTGCCATAGTGAAATTTAACCTGAGGTTTTTATCCCTTAATACCTTATCAGGTAAATCGATATATCTGGCAACTCCGGAAGGGATCGTGATAAGATCGTCTTCCCCGGAAAGCGAACTAAGGCTGATTTGGCCCAAGGACAAGGAAACAATAGACAAGGCGATTGCTGAAAAGCAGTATCCCCATGTCCGAAGAAATCCAATATTTGGAAAAGAGATTGCTACAAATGAATTGAGAATCGACCCTGCGCAGATTCTGACAAGGAGCGATTTGAACATTAAGGGATTATCAGTGGTTATCGAGCATGATCCTATAGAATATTATGCCGGATACATACCGTTTGTCCTTTTGACATTTCTGGTCTTGATTTCTTTTTATTTCATTGCTTTTGTCAGAAGGAGGAAAAGCGAGTACCTGGTACTGAAGAAAAAAGACAAGGCATGGCTTGGCATGATTATGGAGACAGTTCCTTCCGCAGTAGCCGTGACAGACTACCCGTCATTGAAAATCGAGGAAATAAATGAATATGGTGCTGAAATGATAGGACTTCCCAGAGAGAATCTGCTCGGAAGGAGCGCTGAAAAATATTTTCCTTGGTTGACAAAAAAGGAAAAAGCCGCGTTTAGTGAAAGTTCCTATTATGGTGAGAAACAGCTTATAACAGAGCATGGAACAAAATTGCCGATAATCCATAAAGGCAAAAGTGTCAGGCATGACGACAGGGAATATCTTCTGGACTGTTTTTACAGTCTCTCTGACAAAAAGGAGTTGGAGACCAGAGTTGAAGATATTCAAAGAAAACTTGATGTTTCATCAAGACTGGCGGCTTTGGGTTCCATCGCAGCTGGAATAGCGCACGAGTTTAAGACGCCTTTGACTATCGCAAGAATCAATCTCGAAATGTTGGAGGATGAGCTCAAAAAGTACCAGAGCGATAAGGTAAAAGTCTATCTGAACAAGCAGAAATCTGCGGTTGAAAGGATGGTCGGCTTCATCAATGCAATGAAGATAGACTACTATGCAGATATGGTTTCCAGCGGGGACGTCGATGTTCATTCCATAATAAATGATACGATTCAATTGGTTAGAGACATCATTATAAAGGACAATATTGAAATCAGGACACAACTTGAAGCAAGAAGTCATGTGATAAAGGCCAATGTGGGCAAAATTCAGCAGGTATTCATGAACTTCTTCACCAATGCCAGGGATGCGATAGGAAGTGAAAGAAAGGGAGGACTCATAACAGTAAAAACATATAATGAAAATGACAGACTGCACATTGTGTTTTCAGACAATGGAATCGGCATGTCCAAAGAGACGCAGAACAGGATATTTGAGCCTTTTTTCACCACAAAGGATCCGGGAAAAGGTTCCGGAATCGGAATGTCCATAACTCATGAGATAATAGATTCATTTGACGGTGACATAAATGTATTAAGTTACGAGGGCGTTGGTACGACCTTTACAGTGTCCTTCCCTGAGAAATTGGCGGAAAAAATGAAAAAGGCTGGTTAGCGCTGCTGCAGGTATTTCCTAATCAAATCGGATTGAATACAAAAGGATATTTAATGTTTACAGGTTTTCCTCCCCTGGGTTGAGGAAATTTCCATCTGACTATCTTCCCTGTTACGCAGCCCTGCATTGCCATATCATTGATACTGCTGGAGAGTACATTGGCTGTCCGGACATTTCCGCTTGGATCAACGATGAATTCCACCTTGATCTTGCCCGAGGCCCTTGGTGACCTTTGGAGTAGCTGTTCATAGCAATGTCTGATCGCGTTCAGATTTGCTCTCATTACGCCCTGAACCTCCTGTGCCGTGAGTCCCCCGCTGACAAGCGGATCACCGGGGGGAATAACCACGTTGGCGCGTCCCTCGCCTCCGGCGCCGCCGCCCCCTCCTCCTTTATCGCCGAATCCGCGGCCAAGTCCGAGACCTCCAAGGCCGCCCGATCCTCCCGAGCCTGATCCCTCTCCGCCAGAGCCTGATCCGAAATTATTCACGGCCGAGCCGCTTCCGGCAATGCCAAGCGAGTTGCCGGTTCCCATTCCGCCGAATCCGTATGTCTTGTCCATGTGGCCGCTGCCACCGCCTGCGCCGCCTGCCGAATTCATGAAATTGGTATGAATTGCACCTGCTCCCGAGGAGGACAGAATTTTTCCCGCTCCAAGGCCAAGTTTCGAGAGATTGACTCCAGACGCCTTCTTGTTGCTGACGCCCTCGACGCCCATTACGCTTGTTTTCTGGTTCCCTTTTCGACCGCCTCCGGCCTGGCCCATTCCGCTTCCCTTCACGCCGCCTGTCTTGAGGTCGGTCTGATCCGTTTTTGGACCTGGCGGTTTGAAATCAGGATTTTTTGCGCCGGTTGAAGGCATTCCCTCTGATTTGCCTGATTCATTCAATTTATTCAGAATGTCCTTGATTTTGGGTTTGTTATTGGACAGGGAATCTGTCGATTTCGGTTTCTCCGCAATTTCAGTATCCTCTTTTTGAGGCGGAATCTTGAGCGGTTCAGCCGGTTTCTGAGGCCCAACGGACTTTGGAGAATCGATAGGTTTGGGTTTCTCAACCGGTTTTGGTGTTTCAATCGGCTTTGGTGTTTCAACCGGTTTTGGTGTTTCAACCGGTTTTGGTGTTTCGACCGGTTTGGGTTTCTCTACAGGTTTTGGTGTTTCGACCGGTTTGGGTTTCTCTACAGGTTTTGGTGTTTCAACCGGTTTGGGTTTCTCAACGGGTTTGGGTGTGGGAGTTTTTGGAGGCTCAGGCTTCTTTGGTTTAACATCCTGGGGCTGGGGTTTTGGGGGTCTGGGTTTTGGGGGTGTTTTTTTCTCCGCCAGCTCGACCTTTGGTTTTGGGGGGAGTATCCAGAAGGGCATGGGCCAGAAATCCCAATTCGATAAAAACCTG
>JADFZC010000532.1 GCA_015232735.1 Oligoflexales bacterium
GCTTCGGCACAAGGCCAAGGTAATCGTCATGGATGAACCCACGACGGCGCTTACCGACGAGGAGATAAAGCGGCTTTTTACCATGATGAGAAGCCTTTGCACTGAGGGCGTCGGGATATTTTACATATCGCACAGGATGGATGAGATATATGAAATAGGCGACAGGATAACGATTATGCGCGATGGAGCCTTTATCGGCTGCAAATCGCTGAAGGAGATTTCGATAGATGAGCTGATTCGTATGATGGTCGGCAGAAGCATCAAGGAGCAGATTCCAAAAGAGAAGGCAGAGATAGGCGAAGTTGTTCTCAAGGTTGAAAATCTTGAGAGGACAGGTGAAATAGGTCCAGTATCTTTTGAGGTTCATAAGGGAGAGATATTTGGAATTTCAGGATTTATGGGTTCGGGGCGGACAGAATTGGTGCGAGCCATATTCGGAGCTGATCCATATGACAAGGGTCATGTGGAAATAGGCGGCAGACGTCTTAAGGGTATGCCGAGGGATTCAATCAGGGCCGGCATAGGCTTTATTACGGAAGACCGGAAAGGACAGGGGCTTGTGCTCAAGAGTTCTGTCAGCGAGAACCTCACGCTTGCCAATATCAGGGACGTGGAGGACGGTCCCTTCCTGTCGGATGGCAAGGAGGACAGGATAGTAAGCGACTTCGTCAGCAAACTCAGGATCAGAATAGCCTCGCCCTCACAGAAAGTGATGAACCTCTCGGGAGGAAACCAGCAGAAGGTTGTTTTGGCAAAGTGGCTGGCCGCACGCTGCAGGGTTTTGATTTTCGATGAACCCACAAGGGGTATCGATGTCGGCGCCAAGGCTGAGATATATCATCTCATAGGCGAGCTTGTCGGCCAGGGCGTGGCTGTGATCATGATATCGAGCGAAATGCCGGAACTCCTCGGACTTGCTGACAGAGTTGGCGTAATGCACGAAGGGAAAATGATGGGGATCATCGAAAGGAAGGATTTGAGCCAGGAGGCAATCGTCAAGGTGGCTCTGTCTGGGCAAAAATAAAATTTTATAGTACAATATATATTGCATGCAAATTTGAGATGCCGCGATTAAGGGGGAATTATGGAAGAATCACCTCGACGAATATTGCATTATATTGGACTCAGGGGGATGACCGGCGTTGAAACTTTTGTTCTGGCTCTGGCCTCGGGACAAAGGACTCTAGGGATCGACGCAGGCATTACATGCAATCCCAAGGGGCGTGAGGAACTCATTCGCAATGCGCAGAATACGGGAGTTCCCTTGATTCCGTTCGTGCTTGGAAATTCGAAGGCTGCCACCGGATGGCGGCGCAAATTGAACAGCCTCATTCTTTCCGTCCTGCGTGTCACCTCTCTTGTAAAAATCCTTCGTGAAAAAAGAATTGATGTTATTCACATACATGCGGTGGGGATTCACGGACTGCCCGCGTTTCTTGCGGCAATCTTTGCCAGAACCTCGCAAATCGTTGTTACGCACCACGCCACGCTCACCTATTTCGCTCCGATGCGGACTAAAAAGAGCGACATTATTTTCTGGCTCGAACGCCGTTTCGCAAACAGAGTTGTCATGCCTTACAGGGCTGCCGCCGACGAGATGGTTTCTGCGGGAGTGCCTCAGAGCAGGGTTTTTGTCATTCCCTATTGTGCCAATCTAGACAGATTTACCTACAGGGAAAGAAAACCAAACCAGAGCGGCCAGTTCAATTTCCTGATCCTGGCGCGCATGATAAAAGGGAAGGGCCATATTGAACTGATAGAATCGATGAAAATGCTTGTTGAAAAGCATCCTGAGGCCCACCTGACCATCGCAGGAAATGGAGAATGTTTCGAGGAAATCAACAATCTTGTCGCGAAATACGCTTTGCAGTCATCGATAACGATCATGGGCCATGTGGCACTGGAACAGGTGCCAGATCTCATGACAAGAATGGACGTCATCACGCTGCCAAGCTATATGCACGGCGAAACCTTCCCCATATCCCTTCTGGAGGCCGGAGGGATGGGACTTGCAGCAATAGGCTCCCGCTGGTTTGGCATTCCGGACATCATTGTGGATGGAAAAACGGGGATTATTGTCGAACCTCGCGATGTCGAGTCGCTCTACAGGGCGATGCTGCGCATGGTTGAAAATCGTATGGAAACTTTTGAAATGGGGCAGTGCGCTCTAAAAAGATCCAGAAATGAATTTTCCGCGGAAGTTGTGGCAAAAAGGTATTTGGAGCTTTATGCCGCGGGTGGATGATTAGTAGTATCAAAAAATGGCTTTTACTTAATTAGTCGCTGGCGCGAAAGCGCCAGCGACGTATCCTGGCAAGCGAAGCTTGCTTAGGATCTGTTTGAAATATGCTGAAATTTCGGGGAGATCCTATACTCGCTGTGCTCGTCAGGATACGTCGCCGGCGCATTTCGCGCCAGCGACTAATTATCCAAATAAAATAAAATATTACACGTAAAGTCCGATCTTCGAGATATCGTGCCGATTAAAAAACTGGATGATTTATGGAGATTTTAATGAGATGAAAATGGGAGTTTTTGTCTTTCTTGCCATGCTTGCGGCTTCAGCGTCTGCATCTGAAGCGGATGTAAAAAAGCTCATAGACAAGGTGGACAGGCTGATGCGCGCTGACACCTCGCATGCTTTCATGGAGATGCGTATCGAGACCGAGGAGTGGAGCCGGGATCTCGAAATGGAAATATATACCGAAGGACTGAAGAAGACGTTCATAGTGATAAACAGTCCAAAAAAGGACAAGGGGATAGCGACTCTAAGAATCGATAACGAAATGTGGAACTTTTTTCCCAAAATCAATAAAACGATGAAGATTCCCCCATCCATGATGATGTCTTCGTGGATGGGCTCGGATTTCACAAATGACGACCTTGTCAAGGAATCCACGCTTCTTGACGATTACAGCTACAAGTTGGTTCCTCCTGAAGACAAGGCACAGGATAAAGAATTC
>JADFZC010000533.1 GCA_015232735.1 Oligoflexales bacterium
AAAACCTGAAGGACGAGCTTTCCGCGATAAAGACCCGTCTCAGGGAAAACAGGACAAACATAGATTTCACATCGACCGGCAGAAGGACAAAGATACTCGCCGAGCTTTTCGACATATCAAAATCTCTGGGAGGAAAAAGCCTGCTCAAAGACTTCAGCATGATCCTCTCTCCCAGGCGGACCATAGGAATACTGGGCGGGAACGGCACGGGAAAAACGACACTCCTTAAAATGATAAACAGGATAATTGAGCCGGATGAAGGGCGGATTCATCATGCGCCGGACCTGAAGATAGCCTACTTCGAACAGAACAGGGAAAGCCTTGTTCCTGCAATGAAACTCCGTCACGCCCTCTGCGACACATCCGACCGCGTCGTGTACAGGGAAAATTCACTTCACATCCACAGCTGGGCCAGAAGATTCCAGTTTACAAACGACCATCTTGACATGAACGTGGAGAGCCTTTCAGGCGGAGAGCAGGCGAGAATACTGATCGCAAATCTCATGCTGAAGGAGGCCGACATACTGCTGCTCGACGAGCCGACAAACGATCTGGACATTCCAACGCTTGAAGTCCTTGAGGAGAGCCTTCTGGATTTTCCCGGCTCGATAGTCCTTGTAACGCACGACAGATACATGCTTGAAAGGGTCTGCGACTATTTCGTCGGGCTTGACGGTGAAGGTTCGGCCGAACACTATGCGGACTATGAGCAATGGGAAAGAACCATACGTGATCAAGAAAAAAAAAAAGCGAAAAAGGAGAAACCCCGGAAAGCGGCAAGAGGCACGCCGCTGACAAAAGAGAGGAAAAAGCTGTCCTACAAGGATCAGATTGAACTCGACTCCATGGAGGAAAACATCCTTGACGCCGAAAAAGAGCTTGAGATCTGCAGAAATATCGTGGAAGATCCCGAAGTCGCATCGGACGTGGTGAGACTCAACGAAGCCTTCCTGGCCCTCAGGCAGGCCGAGCAGAGGGTTGAAAAACTTTACGAGAGATGGTCCGAGCTTGAGAACAAATTGAATTAAATAATCTGGTTGGAATCATTATGCATATCTGGAAACGTGATTTTAAGCCCGAAGATCTGAACAACGATGACTTTATCGGGACGACCGCTCAGATGATAGGCATCGAGGTGATTGAGATCGGCGAAAGGGAGATCATCGCCAGGATGCCGGTCAACGAAAAGACGAAACAGCCTTTCGGCATACTGAACGGCGGGGCATCCTGCCTGCTTGCCGAGACAATCTGCTCGGTCGCGGCAAACATCTGCATCAAGGATGAGAACCTCTTTGCCGTTGGTCTCAATCTTTCCGCGCACCACCTGTCTTCCGTACGAGACGGCCATGTTTACGGAAGGGCATACCCAAGGCACATAGGGAAATCGACGCAGGTATGGGAAATGGATATCGAGGATGACAGGAAAAAGCCTGTCTGCAAGGTCATATTCACCGTGGCCGTGCTTCAAAAGAGGCAAAATCTAAAGCCGTAACCGTGAAGCCTCGCCCCCGGGCAGAATATCAAAATCAGGATCAAACCGGGGTGTGAGGATCGGCCTGATCGCATCAAGCTCATCGCCTGAGCGTCCCTCAAGTCCAATAATTTGAAAACCTTCCGGAGCCTCATATACAGATGTTTCAATATGGCAGTCTTTTTTCGAATTGTCGCCCTGGTTCCAAATATTGTTGAAGGATCCCTTTACAAGGCTTTTGCCCTGTGCCGTTTCCAGTATCACGCCGCATACCCGTCGGCTGGTCGATATTCCGCAGCTGCCCAGCCTCTTCCACTTGCAGGTGCTTATCCTTATCCGCTGCAGATAGTCCCTGTCGTCCAGTTCCAGAATCGATTCCCGCGACAGATCACGCTTTCGTCCGACCGAGCGGGTTTCAACCATGGCGCGGTTTTCAAAACTGTCCCAGTTCATTTCAATGCTGCGAACGTCCTCGCGGCCGGAGATCTTTATGCTTCTGAGTCTTGAGCCGTTTTTGTGATTTTCAGGCCTGAGGGCAAAACCTCTGCCTCCTCCCCCGCCGTAATCGGGTCCATACAGAAAAGGCATGTCATGCAGAACGAAATCATCCTGCCATGTTTCATTTTTGACAGGCGTTTTGATGAGATCCTTTATATCCTCGGCAGCATTCCGGCATGACTTTTTCTCCTCCGGGGTTTCACACCTCATGACCCTGAAACTGTCGGCCTTGTCAAAATCGGCGATTGTCCTGGAAAGTTCAAGCTTCATCACCGTCAGCTGATGTTCATTGAATCCGGCGTAATGGGTGCCGTAATACGATTTTATCGATACGATCTCAAACAGCTTCTTCCAAAGCAGCTCTGTCACGGAATCCTTCATGGAATCTTTTTGAAAACCGCTGTCGCCGCTGTCATCCTTGTGATCTTCACTGGGAGCCGGCTGCATTCCGGTATCAACGGCGGGAGGACTCTCCCTGGGGGCCGGATCGCCGGGGCCGGATTCATCCTGCGAAACGCCGGCACCGTCCGCCGGTGCGCCTTCGCTATCTTTTGGTGATGAGTTCTCCTGCCCCAAAGATTCATCGCTTCCCTGGACAATATTTTCAGCGCCGCCACTCGAATTTTCACTTTCCGGCTTTGGAGGGGCGGGCTCCGGATTCACCATCTGTGGTTCCTCTTTTTTGCCGTCCGCCGATTCAAATGTCAGTGAATTCTTATATGGGGAAGGCCCTGCGACATCATCCGCCTTTGAACAGGCGAGCAGTACCGATATGCCTGATACGGCGGCGACGAGATATAATTTGTTAAGGCAAAAATACACTTTCAGGTTAACTCCCTGGTGAAATTTTTTTAAACGCAGACTGCGCAGATAAGCCATTCTCTGCAAAATCCGCGAAATCTGCATAATCCGCGTTAAAAAAAAGAAAAAAAAATCTGCCCGCCTGAAGGCGAGGGGCTTAAACCAGTCATTTAAAAAATAAAATATGGCCAAT
>JADFZC010000035.1 GCA_015232735.1 Oligoflexales bacterium
TGGTCGATAAAGCTTTCGGAATAAAGAACATCAAAAGGGGAAACCGATGACATCCTGTGTCATATCAAATATTGGCGAACTTGTTACCATGGCTCCTCTGGCGGCGGAAAAACGGATTACGCATATCATTCCCTCTGATCTGGGAAGACTTGAAAATGGATATCTCGCAGTTGAAAATGGAAAGATATCGGATTTCGGGGAAGGAAAGGTGCCAGACATATACTCGCACCTTGGGCAAGTTGACGCTGGCGGGGGACTTGTGCTTCCAGGCTTCGTCGATTCGCATACGCATCCGGTCTTTGCGGGTTCCAGAGCCATGGAATTCTGTGAACGTCTTTCAGGCGCTACCTACCAGGATATAGCATCAAAAGGCGGCGGTATCAAATATACCGTCAGGGAAACAAGAAAAGCCTCAAAGGAGGATCTGACGGCTCTGACTTTGAAACGGCTTGAAGATATGCTGCGGCGTGGAGTGACTTCCGTCGAAGTCAAATCAGGCTACGGCCTTTCAGTTCCGGATGAGATAAAACTGCTTGAGGTCCTGGACGACGTCTCAAAAAAGACCCCTCAAAAGGTCCATGTAACATGTCTGGCGCTGCATGCCATTCCATCCGAGGCGGCATCAGCAGAATCATACGTCACAAGGATGACAATCGAGCTTCTTCCCGAAATTAAAAGGAGGTCCCTCGCCAGGTCGGTGGACGCCTTTGTCGAAAAGGGATATTTCTCCGTGGACGAGGCCGACGTACATATAAAAACAGCAAAGGATATGGGATTTGAGATCCGTCTGCACGCGGACGAATTTACCGACGGAAAAGGAGCGCTGGCAGCCGCACGGTGGGGTGCAAAAAGCGCCGACCATCTTGAATTCGCCTCAGAGGAGTCCATAAAGGCCATGGCTCAGGCGAAGGTTGTCGCCACCCTGCTCCCTGGGACCTCCCTTTATACAGGTATTCCATACACCAAGGCGCGTCCGTTTATCTCAGCCGGGTGCCCTCTCGCGCTTGCCACCGACTATAACCCGGGGTCTTGTCAAATATACAATCTTCCATTTATTGCATCGCTCGGCGCTGTCCACTGCGGACTTGCCCTGCACGAGGCATTTGCCGCGATAACCTTTGTCCCGGCATTCTCGCTTGGGCTTCACGAGCGGAAAGGCTCTCTCGCCAGGGGTTACGATGCTGATTTTGTTATATATGATTTTCACTCTCTTGAAGAATGGATAGCTGACATGGGGCAAAAACTGCCCCGCAAGGTTTTTATGGGCGGCGGGGAAATTGACTTCACTCGTACTGAATGTCGGTAATAATGTACTCGACCGTGCCTTTGGGCGCTCTAACCTCTACAAGGTCATTGATTTTCTTGCCAAGTATTGCCTTCGCTATGGGAGAGTTCAGGGAAATCTTGTTTTGATGTATGTCAGCCTCAAGCTCACCGACGATCCTGTAGCTTCTTACCTCGCTCGTCTCCTCCCTTTCAAGGGTTACAACGGCTCCGAATCTGACGTCACTTATTTCCTGATTGCTGAAATCGATGACTTTGGCCCTTGACAGACGATCTTCAAGGATGTTGATCCTGCCTTCAATGAAACTCTGCTTTTCCCTTGCAGCGGCATACTCGGCATTCTCGGAGAGATCCCCGTGCGCCCTCGCTACGGCTATCTCGTTTATTATCTTAGGCCTTTCAATGGTCTTGAGTTCATGCAGTTCTTTTTTCAGGTCTTCATATCCTTTTCTTGTAAATGGAACCGACTCAACCGCCATTGCTATACCTTTCCGATAGTGACCTCCTCACCTCAATAAATTAAGGTGCATCCTGTAGTTAGGACGCTTCAAGGTTTGCATTTTTTTGCTACAATTCAAGCGTTAGCTTGAAAGGGCGAAGCCACATCGCTGACTAGCTTGAACTGTAGCAATATAATGCAAAAAAATCAAGCCTTACATCCCCTCAATAAATTGAGGGGGATTTCGGCTTGGCTTCTAAAATGTGACAGGATTGAGTGCGTACAATCCTGCCAGATGAAAGGAGAGTATACTCAATGTGAGCAGCTCCTAGATGCCATAAGTAGAGTTGGGTGTAAACATGTATATTTCATTTTTTACAAAAATATTGGTATTTTGCACGATCGTATTAAAAATTTACAATGATTTGAAGACAATATAAAGAAGGTTGGTTGATAGATCATCCAATCATTTCTGAGCGGCGGCTGTTTCCGCGGGCATGCCCCTGCAAATTTCAAATTCTTTTTTCAGCGAATTATTAATCTCTCTTAAAAACTCATATTCGGTTCCTGACTTGATGCGACCATAATATTCAGATATCTCGACGGACTTCTCCGGGTTCATCAATGTCAGAAACTGGGTTACAAGTTTTTTCGGCAATTTGTTGAAAAGTGCAACTACCAGGTCCTTGTCCATTTTTTCAAAAATGGGAGCCGCTTTCTTTGGGGTCATCTTGGTATAAATATCCACAAGCTGGTTAAGCCTCTCATCTTTTATCTTCTTTTCATTCTGCAACGTACCTTTCAATAAAATCATCTCATCCTCAAACTTTGATATCTTTTTATCAATGGTTTGTTCAAGCGAAATCAGGTGACGCTCCCTGTCCTTCAATATCCTCATTCGTTCATCTATCTGACCCTTTTTCCTTTCAATTAGCGTTATATACCTGTTAATCTCCTCTTTGGTAAGCTTTTCAGTCTCAAGTTTGGGAAGAGACAAGATGTCTTCCAGATAGCTTTTTCGTTTTGACGTTTCACCTTCATCGTCACCTACATCATCATCCGTCCCCCTGTTGTCTTCCACCTTTTTGGCAGCTGCAACCTTTTTTGGCTCTTCATTATTCTCTTTTGCCGCAAGAATCCTGTCGCCCAGATAAATTATGTTTATATCCATATAGCTTAGGATAATGGCGGTAATAACTACTATTTTAATTATGATAAGGTACTTCAGACCATTTGTACCCAACCGGTTCAGAAAACCTTCCATCAATTACACTCCATGAATTCTTTACCGCAGCTACTTTTGATTGGCGGTAAATTTTTTTGAAGCAATTTCATCAAGATTCTTCTGGTCATCCCTTTGAATCTGAACTGCAATTTCATCGCCAATTCTTCCAGACAGTTTCTCTATCGTTTTAAGATTTTTCTGCGCATTAACCAGCTGCGCCAGTTGCGCCTTTTCCTTTTCCTCTATTGTCCTCACTTCACGAAGGGACTTATACCACTTGCTTTTCACATAATCCAATCCCACTTCCAGAGTCAGGAGTTTCTTCGAGTCACACTCCTTTCTGGCCTTATTTACCTGTTCGACACCTTCCATGTAAAGTTTCTGGTTATCCCTGAGTTTCTTGACCGCTTCAACCTTATCGGTTCTTATCTGTTCAAGGAGAATCATCTCCTCATCAACCTGGACTTTTCTTACTTTGATAATTGGCTGAATACGTGCTTGTCTTTTTCTCAATTCATTCATTTTTTCATGACCTCAAAAAATCAGTTATATATTGGTACTGATGCAATCCTGACGCCAAATGCGCCAGCATCAGATTAATTCCTTACTTCAAATATCTTTTGCATTGTCCGAACAGCTTCATTCAAGTTGCACTTCTCGTCAATATCCTGTCTCAAAAAACTCTCAATCTGAGGCATGAGGTATATTGCCTCGTCAAGAGCAGGATTGGACCCATTCTGATACGCACCTATCTGCACGACATCTATCTTCTCCTGATAGGTTCCCAACAATGATTTTATCCTTGTTGCAAGTTCCCTGTGTTCCTTCGAAATCACATCATTCATGACGCGGCTCGCGCTTGTCGTGATATCAATGGCCGGATAGTGACCTTTTGCCGCAAGGGTTCTGGACAAATTTATGTGCCCATCCAGAATTGATCTGGTCGCATCAGCTATAGGCTCGTTAAAATCATCGCCATCGACAAGTACTGTATAAATACCGCTTATTGAACCCCGTCCCAAAATCTGTGGCCCTGTTCTTTCAAGCAGTTTGGGCAAAAGTGAAAATACCGAGGGAGTATAGCCTCTTGTCGTAGGAGATTCACCTATTGCGTTTCCTATCTCCCTTTGGGACTGTGCAACCCTTGTCAAGCTATCCATGATTAAAAGAACGTTTCTGCCTTGAAAGGAGAAATGTTCTGCAATTGTGGTAGCCACCTTGGCACCTCTGATTCTCATAAGCGGTGACTGATCGCTTGTAACTGTAACAAGGACCGACCTTGCAAGCCCTTCCTGTCCAAGATCCCTCTCAATAAATTCTCTTACTTCCCGTCCCCTCTCACCAAGCAAAGCGATGACATTTACATCGGCGTTTGAATTTTTTGCCATCATACCCATCAAAACGCTTTTGCCTACACCTGAACCGGACATTATCCCGATTCTCTGCCCCTGCCCCAAGGTCAACAGGCCATCGATTGCCCTTACACCAAGACTCAGCGGACTTGTTATTCTTTGTCTCTCCATAGGATTCGGCGCCGCTTGATCGATTTCATGATAATGCGGATTCGAAGGAATCTCCAAAGATGATTCATTCAAAGGATTAAGAAAAGGATCTACAACCTTGCCAAGCAAAAAATCCCCCACTGGAATCCTTGTGAAATTGCTCATGCTATGAATAATGCAGCCTGGTGACACTCCATTCATGTGGGTGTACGGCAAAAGAAGTACCTTATCCTGTCTGTACCCTACCACCTCTGCAACAATCTGGTCACTTCTTCCCGGAACGTCAATTTTCACTATTGTCCCAAGCTGACTGTTCGGCAAAATTGCTTCCACGATTGTTCCAATAACATTGCATACCTTACCCTTGTATGACCACCTGACTGCCTTGAATGCATCAGTAAGCGCTCTTTGAGACAATTTCTTTGGAACCACATCCAATATATCTTTATTTTCCATCAACCTGCTTTATCCTTTTCAACTTCAAAAAGATCAAGATTTGCATTTTTGAAAAGGTCCTTTACCATCTCAGACATATTACCGTCTATGACCGTTAGACCGGACTCAATTCTGAAATCCCCTTCCGGAATTTTTTCATCACTTTCTATTCTATTCTTTAAGCTGTCATCCAAAAGATCCCTGAGACCATCTGCCATTTCGGGATTGACATGGATTCTGAATTTGTCATCAGGGACAGCCTCCCTGATCGCCCTTGAAATCATTGATGCGAATGAATCTCTGTTAACATAAAATTCGCGCCTTAGCAGGCCTTCCATCATCGATTGACACAAAATCAGGAAATTCTCCTGAGAATTTTGAAGAACATTTTTCTTGAGTCCCTCAAGCTCTCCAATCAATACCATCAGTTTTTTTGCCAGTTCCTGATAATTATTCTTCAGTTGAAGAGCCGCCTTTTCCTCTCCCACCTTAAACCCATCCTCATAACCCTTTGCCTTCAACTCCTCAACAAGCTGGCTCTGCTTTTCGCTAATCTTGCTCATAGTTTCCTGATCACTATATGTCTTGAAAGGCCTAAACGACGATTCACTTTTGGGAGTCCACTTCGATACTGGGGCTGCACTATCCCCGACATCCTGTGAGATAACGGGATTCGTGGATATTTCATCAAGATTTGATTTCATTTTGCTGTTCACATCGGCAACATCATTTAATGCCTTCGTCGCTTCATTAATCGATTCTTTATGAATTTCCGAATGGTTATCATTTATTTCCACATTAGGAGCATTATCTGGTTCAGCAGTAGTAGGTTTAGCTTCCAATATTTGTGGTGCCTCATCCTTCTCTTCTATGATCTCCATTATCTCCCTTTGATGTTCTGCAGGAAGTGAGACTGTTTCACCTGCCTGATCCTCTTCTGCAACAGCCTTTTCAACCTCGTCCATTATTTCTGTTTTATCGTCTTCATCCGTTTTAGTAAGACCAAGCCTCTTTCTTTCCCTCTGCTTGTTCAGGATATATTCCCGTTCCATTTCGATTTCTTCATCATCCTCATACCTTCCCTGCCTGCTTCTTTGACGTTCTCTCATCCTCTTCCAGTCATCCGTGAAATCAACTGGATAGAGTATAATTCTCTTTACACCTGGCTCCAGATTCGCTCTGATCTCTCTGGAATCCTTCAGCGTCCTGCTTAATTTTTCCTTTCTGTGCACATCTGCATGTATAATGCTGTTTAAAGGGTTGTCAGCCTCGATAGTTTCAAGCTCTGCCACTGCGCCAAAGGAGAAATCCTCAATCTGGATATGTTTCAATATCGGATCCCCGTTTCTTATATATCTTCCGCTATTTTTCTTTCCTCTTTCGTCATTCATATTGGCTTATCCAGAATTTATTATCTTTTTAGTGCTGCACTGAATGAGGATTCAACAGCATCCTTAGAGCCTCAGTGGTCCTTGCAGGCTCATGCTTGGCCAGATACAGTATCTGCTCCTGAGGTGAAAGTTTTTCAAAAGGAACATCTTCCTTGACCTGGATATTCTGAATCTCTGCATGTTCAAGGTCAGGCTTGAACTCATCAACAAGTGCTTCACGCTTCTTGCGATCAGGGTCATATGACAGCCAACTGAAATAAGGCCTGACGATGAACGCGAAAAAGAACACGAGACCTACGGCGACAGCTGCCGATACGGCAATTGTCATGATATAGTTTCTATTCTCTGTCTTATTCTCCTTGATAGCCTCAATCTGATACGGCGACAGCTGGAATATCATATTGTGAACTTTAACCTCGTCCCTTCCTTCCTTGTAGCCAATTGCGGACTTGACAAGTTCCTCGATTTTCTTCATCTCTTCTTCGGTCCTGGCTTCAAATATCGGCTTCGATCCATCGCTGGGATAAACCTGGGTACCATCTACAATGACAGCAGCCGAGATCCTTTTTATCTCCCCTACAGGTAAAACCCTATGGCTGCTCTTTTTTGCAATCTCATAATTAACGCGTTCGCTCGCCCTGGAACTCTTCGCCCTGCTCTGGTTGACGGTAAGAGACTCCTGTTCACCAGGCACATTCGATTTTGAGCCAGGTATCCCGGTGGGATTCAAACCATTTCCATCCATATCCTGATTAGTCGTGCTTGATGACAACACTACCACCCTGTCTGGATCAATATCGGAGATCGATTGCTCTTCAGTAGTAAAATCAACATTGACGTCCACCTTGGCTTCAACCCTGTCAGGTCCGACAGTCCGACCGACAATAATTCTGACCCTGTTCTCAAGCTCATTTTCCAGGGACTTTTTATATTGCAGCATTTCCTGCGTTTTTTTGGTTGTAGGATCCTCCGATTCAACTTTTGTCAGCATTTTTCCTTCATGGTCTATTATCGTTACAAGTTCTGGCCTAAGACCTTCGACGGATCTGGAAACGAGGTGAACAATGCCGTTTATCTGCTTGTCAGTCAGGACAACCCCTCTTTTTGTCCTTACATATACTGCAGCGGTAGGTTCCTGTTTGTCTTCAACAAACAGGCTTTTATTTGGAGTTACAATATGGACTCTGGCGGAAATCACCCCGTCCACACCCCTTATTGTTCTCGCCAGCTCTCCCTGGATCGCACGAAGCTTGTTGATTCTCTGCTCGAAATCCGTCCTTGTAAAATCCTGCTGGTCAAATTTCTCCCAACCTATCTGTCCATGAGCCGGAAGTCCCTCCTGCGCCAGCTTTATTCTAAGAGGCATCACCCTGTCAACTGGAACCCTGATACCCTTGTCATCAATGATAAAGTCATTAATACCCATCTTCTTCATTTCTTCCGATATCGCCTGCGTATCTTCATTATTCAAATCCTTGTATAAATAATCCATATCTGTCTTGGTCCTCTGTGCGACAACCGCAACTATCACAACCAGAACAATTACAATGACTGCGGCAACCGCACCTTTCATCCACATCGGCAGAGAGGACATGCTCTTGCCTACCTGACCTCGTAAATTTGAAAATAGCTGGATTATTTTGTCCAAATTTGACCTCTGCTAAATATATTATTAAATTGTATTAATCATATTCAAACAGGCATTCTCATCACTTCCTGATATGCATCAAGAGCCTTGTTTCGTATTTGAACCATAAGATTGAATGCCAACTCCGCCTGAGTCGCGGCCAGCATGGTCTCATGAATGTTCTGCTCCTTGCCTGTGGCAAGATCCAAAGACATTTTGTCGGAGTTCTTCTGAAATTCGTTAACTTCCTCAATGCCTTCTTTAAGATGATCCATAAAAGTCATTTTTTTATTCTCACTTTTTGTATTTGCATCCTCATCAGAAATCGAGATTTTTCTGCGGTTTATCTCGGAATTCATCGCATTTTCTATCAATTTCTGCCTTACATCTATCCCGGCAATTCCTGCTCTTGACATATTTTAGTCCTCAATAAAATGTTTTTCAGGATCAGCGCCCAATCTCAAGTGCTTTTTGTGCCATTTGCTTCGCCGAATTCATCGCCGTTGTATTGGCTTCAAATGATCTTGTAGCCGTAATCATATTTACCATTTCCGTCATGACATCGATATTCGGCATCTCCACATTTCCGTCAGCATCTGCATCAGGATGGCTGGGATCATGTACTTTTTTGGGGTCCCTCATATCCTTGTGAACATCTGTCACTTTGACTTTTGAAAGTTGTGTTCCAAATGATTCGTCAAGAAAGTCCTCGAATGGATTTCCGACAGGATTGGCAGTAAATACCACATCCCGCCTCCTATATGGTCCTCCCTCAGGGGTTCTGGTTGTCGATGCATTGGCCAAATTTGAGCTAAGCACATTCATCCTGAGTCTTTGTGCCGCCAAGGCCGAAGAGCTGATGTTCATTGACCTGAAAAATCCCATGATTATCTTCCTCCCGAAGCAATAGCGTATTTCAAGACTCCAATTTTTCTATTTAGAAGCTCCACCGTCGTATGATATTGAAGCTGGTTTTGAGCCATTTGCGCCATTTCCGCATCAACATCAACGGTATTGCCATCCTGTCCGACACTTTCTGTCGGCCTAAGAAAAACATCCGGATAAATCGCACCATCAGCTTCGGCATATTCATTAATCAGGTGCTTCTCATTCGAAACTTTCATTGGAAAAGGTTCATCAGCCTTAATTATAGACTGTAGCTGTTCCTCAAAATCATAACCTATCGCCCTGTATCCAGGGGTCTCGGCATTTGCGATGTTGGATGAAATGACATCGCTTCGCATAACCCGCTGGTTAAGCGATTCCATCTGAATCCTGTCGCCAAAATCGAAAATTCCGCCGATTATACCGCCCATCAAATCTTCCCCGTTGCTGCTGGTTGAGGAACTTCATATCCTTCGACCGTAAACTCATTTATTTTATTTCTGAGAGTCCTCAGACTTATGCCCAGAGTTTTTGCGGAATGTGTCCTGTTTCCATTATGCTTCTTGAGAGTCTCAAGAATGAATTGAGTTTCTATCTGTTGAAGTTTTTCTCCAATTGGCAGATATTTAACCCAATCCAGATTATTTTTAATACTCTTTGTCTCGAGATTGAGTTCATGTGATGATATGAAATCAGATGGCGCCATAATAACAGCACGCTGTATCATATTCTGAAGTTCCCTGACATTGCCAGGCCAAGAATACTTTACCAGTTTCGACATGGCATCTGCGCTTATGTTTATTGTCGGTTTTCCATATTGTACGCCGTATGTTCTCAAATAATGCCTTACAAGAACCTCAATATCCTTAGGTCTTTCTCTTAAAGGAGGAATTTCAAGGTGGATGACATATAATCTGTAGAACAGATCCTGTCTGAAATTTCCCTCCTTGACAGAAGCCGTAATATCCCTGTTTGTTGTAGCTATTATCCTTGTATTCACTTTCTGAGGAGCCTCTCCGCCTATACGCTGAATCTCATTTTCCTGTATGGCACGCAGGAGCTTCGCCTGAAGAGATTTATCTGTCTCTGTGATCTCATCAAGAAGAAGTGTTCCACCAGAAGCCTGTTCAAACTTTCCTATGTGCCTTTGCATGGCTCCTGTAAATGCACCTTTTTCAAAACCGAAAAGTTCACTCTCAAGAAGACTTGATGGAAGTGCAGCACAGTTTACACCAACAAAAGGCGCATCCCTTCTCCCTGAAATCTTGTGGACAAGCCTGGCCACTACTTCCTTGCCTGTGCCAGATTCACCAGTAATTAAAATTGGAACATTCGTATCGGCTATCTGTGAAACCACCTCCTTGATGCGAAGCATTTTCTCGTCAGCAAAGACAAAATCAACATGACTTTTAACATGTTTTTTTTCGGTGCTGTTTCTATCTCTGATGTAATTTAGGTAATCATCAGCCCTGGGCACTGACTTGTCAACATCATGAGCCAATGCGGAATTACCGTTCTTGAACTGTTCCATCAGTCACTCCTTCTATTTTTGTAGTAGAGCCAATCGCTTTTTAGCCAAATCGGCATATAGCAAATTATTTCCATCTTCACTGGCTTCCTTGAAAGCCTGTAAAGCTTCATCTCTTCTTCCAGCTCTGTAGAGCAATAATCCTCCCTTATATAACGCCTCCGCACGCCCTTCCCAATCAGGAGTCTCCCTGCCGGTCAAGGCAAAAAGGCGGCCGGCTTCCAAATATTGATTATTGATCCTGTACTCCTCAGCAAGAGCTGTCACATTTTTCGCCCAAAGAGTTATAGCCTTCTTATCACCACTGAAAGAGGATGGCTTCAATTTGGCATACAGGTTCTTACTCTGAAGAAGTTCACTTCCAAGACCCAATTTGGCAAAACGGTTTGAAAGGTTATTCAGGAAATATAAGGCATTTGCCGAGGGATGATAAGTCTCGGCAACCTTGGATATATCCCCTTCTTTGCTTACTAAATCAGGCGAAAGCGATTTTTTCCATCCTTCAAGGGCGATTTTGGGGGGAGATTTCAAAAAATAATTTGCCGTAACAGCTTTTTCAATAGGCTCCTTCATTGCCGTCAATACAACATTCTGCTCTGAGGGTCTTAACGAAGTCCATGTAGACCACACATTTCTGTCCACTTCCTCAAGCTTCCTCTGCTTTACCTGAATTTCCTCTTCATTATTCGTCTTGGCCTTGAGAACCTCTATGACCTCGCCCAACGAAATGGATAGCCAGAACTCCGATCTGAACCTGTCCAGACCTTCTTTATAAAGCCTTGCAGCCGACTCGTAAAAAGGAACCGCCTTTGTAATATTGCCCGTAAGCCGATATGATTCTCCCAGCGCCCACATAGTCCTGCGATCTTCACCAATCAGCCTAAGGGTCTTCGACAGTGACTCGTAAGTCTGAATAGCTTCAAGATATTCCTTTTTATCAAGATTCTCCTGGATCGACTTGTTAAAAAGATTTGTTGTCTTTTCCGCTATACTGTCCATAATCGGCTTGAGTTTTTCGCCACGATATCTGTCAAAATAATCAGCTGCGGCACTTCCTGTCTCCGATTTCCACACAGCCTTCTCAGAAACCATTTCATTCAAGAGAAGCGATGCAACGATAAAGGCCGTAAGTGCATTTTCCACGTTTTTATGCGACTCATTCAGATAAAGTTTTGAATTTCCATTCAAGGATGGAAGATAATATTTATCTGCTATGATTTTGGATATTTCAGCATCATTCGCAGGAGACCAGTAAGCCCGTCTTATCGCTATCTGCGCCCTTAATTCCTGGTTTTCCCTGTAGTCTATTTTTTCAAGTGCTGTGGCAAGAGGTCCAAACGCCTTTACATTTCCTTCATTAATTCCCTTTATCGCCTTGACATCAAGTCTTCGGAGAGCAGCAAACCCCGAAAGATGGCTATCAGGATGTTTGGTTGTAAGCGCCTCATAGTAACCATCTGCAAGTATCAAATTTCCCTGACCAAGATGAATTTCCGCCAATTTCCACAAATGCATTGCATCCTTGTCAAACACTGAAGGTTCATGATGGATTACCTGCTGATAGGCTACAAGCGCCCTGTTTTCATGCCCGAAATCATAAAGATCCCCTGCATACTTTGCCATTTGCTCGTAGGATGTCAGAGCTTTCTGTGTATTGTTATTAATGTAAGTCTGGTAATTCTTGTTTATCTTGTAGGCGCCCGTTTGAAGTCTATATATGTATATTGGATAATTCTTCCAGGATTTCCCGGCCCCCTCTCCAACCCTATTCAACTCCTCTATCATTTGATCCTGTTTGGTAATCCGCATCGGTGTCGGCTGCAACAGCCTGTGCGGGCGATTATTCTGGGACTGTTCAGGAATCTGTTCGTTCCTGAGGTCTGGTTTTTCATTTTCACTGCTGTAGCCCCTTGGAGATGAAACTCTGACCTCGGTTGAAGAACTTGCGAAATCAAGAGGAAGTCCGCTGACCGGATCCCTGCCTTCCTTGTAAGTCTTATCATATAAATCAACAACTACCCTGAACGGTTCTTTGAAATCAGAAACCATGGCTCTGACATTATCATCCTTCAGAATCAGCCTTACCTCCATACCGGCCGATCCGACATCTTTCAATAAGACCCTTCGAATCACTCTTTCATCATAACGGCCTATGGATTCGAGATCATCACTGGTAGTATCCCTAAGTTCCAGGACAAGAGCATTTGTAATCGGTTCATAATGGTAAGTATATTTTCTTTCGTTTGGAAAAGTGAAAACAAGCTGAGAGAATCTATCATTTGCGGCAAAAGCGGGAAAAATACCTGCTACAGATATGAAATAAAGAAATAATATGAAACATTTTGGATAAGCTGACATAATGCTTTCCGTTAAAAAACGATTTTTTTTTGATTTTCGGGGTATGCAATATTTATCTAGCAACTATTATGCCATCACATAACTAATTATTTTTATTGGATATTATAAATCCAACTAAAATTTATGAC
>JADFZC010000534.1 GCA_015232735.1 Oligoflexales bacterium
TTACAAACCACTCGCTGGCCAAGCAGATAATTATTTCGGATAAGCTGGATCAGGAGTATAATCATACAATTCTCATCAGAGATAACGGACCTATCTCCGTGGATGAAATGAATGGAATTCTGGACAAGATGGAGAAGGGCGGGCAGCTGAAATCGCTTTGGTGGCGCTACGGTATCGGTGTGGCTGAAACCGGGAAGTAGTTGGGAGATCATCAGAGTTCATCATGTCGCTTCAAAAAAAGATTGAGACGGTGACTGGAAGGAAAGTGCGTTCCCTTTCCTCCGTGGGCGGAGGCTGCATTGCGGCATCCTACAGGGTCGTTCAGGAAGGGGGCGGAAGCCTTTTCTGTAAGACGGAAGGCGGAAAAAGCGGCATGTTCCAGGCGGAGGCCGATGGACTCTCCGAACTGGGAAAGGCCGGCGCCATCCGCGTACCCAAGGTCATTTATTACGATGCAGAAATTCTCCTTATTGAACATATTGAGGTGTCGGCTGGAAGATCGGGAAGATTTTTTGAGGAATTCGGCAGGTCATTCGCAAGGCTCCATAAGTTCACGTCGGAGTGGTTTGGTTTTCACAGCGATAATTTCATAGGCAGGACTTTGCAGAAAAACCGTCCTCAGGTCAGATTCGATCCCGGAAAGCCCTCGGGAGGATGGGCTTCATTTTACCTTGGCAACAGGCTTGGATACCAATATGAACTGCTCAGCAGGTCGGGCCATGCCGGCAGCGAACTTGAAAGGCTTTTTCATAATGCTGAAAAACGCCTGCCGGATCTTTTAAACACTTCGCCTGAGCCGGCTTCACTCCTTCACGGCGATCTGTGGGGGGGGAACTATCTGATCGATAGCGAAGGAAGGGCATGTCTGATCGATCCGGCTGTTTACTATGGACACAGGGAGGCGGATCTTGCGATGACATCTCTTTTTGGCGGTTTTGAGAGATCCTTCTATTCGGCTTACAATGAAGAATACCCGCTTGAACACGGATATGCGGAGCGGGAGCCCCTGTACCATCTTTATCACTTGATGAATCATCTTAATATGTTCGGATCTTCCTATCTCGGGCAGGTAATGGGTATCATGAGGCGTTATTTTTCCGTGGGGCAGCAATTTCCAGAATCTGGCACAGATAGCAGCCAAGCACCATGAAAAGCTCGACGGATCAGGATATCCAACCTCGGCCGCGGGAGAGGATATCCCAGTGCAGACCAGAATTATGACCATTTCGGATATTTTCGATGCCCTCACCGCATCTGACAGGCCTTACAAAAAAGCTGTTCCCGTCGACAAGGCGCTGGAAATTATCGATCTCGAGGTGAAAGGCGGAAAATGTGACTCTGAACTTTTCAAGATTTTCTGCGAATCCCAGATTTATAGGATCGTAATCTAGTCCTCACCTGTGATGACACTCTCCCTTAAGCGACCAGACCGAATGCTGGATCAAATCGCCCAGGATTCCAAGCTGCTCCTTCACCGCCTTGGGGCTGCCGGAAAGACCAAGAACAAGCTTTCCGCCTTTAACCCATCCGCCGCAGCGGCTCAAAAAGGAGTTCAGAGAATATTTGAGACTCCCGCTTCTTAAATATTCACCGATTCCGGGAATTGAGTAGTCGCAATATTCATCGAGTATCTGAGGAGTCAAATCCCTCGGCCCCAGACCTGTTCCCCCTGAAATAACAATAAAATCTGAGATTTTCAGGCAATCTTCGATCTCGGCCAGAAGTCTGTCCCTGTCATCCGGAACAACCCTGACATCCAAGACGGAAAACCCTTTTGATTCCAGCCACTGTTTTGCGGAAGGACCGCTCTCATCCCTGTAGATTCCCTGATACGCCCTGTCGGATGAGACTATTATCGCTGCTTTAAAAGATTCCACCTAAACCCCGCCTTTCAATATGGTCAGATGCATTTCCATATATCATAAATTTTTTGGATTTACCTCGCAAAAACAGACCGGCTCAGGTAGCTGCCATCCACATCTTTCACGAAAAGCTTCAGATCCTTTAGATTTTCTTTCGTATCTATTACTTGAAATTTCAAACTCTTGTTCACGGAATGACCGACTGAATATGTGACCCCGTTTTCAGGATTTTCCGCCTCCCCGTTTGAATTTATCCGAACCTCACTCGGAGCCACCCGGTAGAGGACTTTGCCCGACGGATTTTGATATGTGGCTACAAGATAAACGTATCCCTTATGGATCTTTTTCCTGAGGCTTTTGATATCAAAATTAACGGTAATTTCGTCGCTTGAATGTTTAACTTCAATGTTCTCGACAGCAACTCCAAGGGAGCCTTTTTTGGGCGGCTTCAACCTGCCGGCCCCTCTGGCATGCCGGCTGTCAGCCTTTTCACCGTCCGCCGGCTTTGCCGTTTTCCCCTGATTGACACCGCCGCTGGTCGAAACCGCTCTGTCACTTCCGAAACCGCCCCCGGCAGCCTCAGGTCTTGCCGCAGCCGGCTGGCTTTCTTCATCAATAGCTCTCTTTTTTGTAATAATCCCAACAATTGCATAGACTATCATCCCGATAAGAACCACAATCAGAAAAACTCTCAAATAGAGCGCCCTGGCATCCCTTTTTTTTGCCGATTCCAATTCCCTGTTCTCATGGCCTGTTTGAACCTCTATTTTCTTTTTGTCAGCTTCTGTTGAACCAACTCTCCCATCATCGGAAAAAACATTCGGCGGATCAGCTTTCGGGAGCCTGTTTTTGTCGTGATGACGATGCCTTCTTCCCCCTCTTTTATTTTTTTGCCTGTTTCCTGAATCGATTTTGGCATTTTTGGGATTTTTATGTTTTTTGTTCATATTCATTCCGGATAATTGTGAAATTAATGTAATATGTAATAAGTGGGGCGCTATAGCTTTCCAGATTGACATTTTAGGGCTCGTCATTCTGAGCTTTAAGCAATGAATCCCGGTTCACCCCGAATCATTTATCTGGAATACTA
>JADFZC010000036.1:0-3381 GCA_015232735.1 Oligoflexales bacterium
AAATCTGAATGGAAAATCACGCTGAAAAATCAGCCTTGATCCGAAGAAATCAGGGCTGCCGAAATTGCTAAGGCGGATATTTTTCCTCTTCACACAGGTAAAAGATGTGTTAAAATTACCTGTCATCAAAAAAATCAACCTTAGCACACGAGGATCTTATACTATGAGAAATGATCTACGCTTTGCCTGCGTGATTACGGCGTTTTTTCTCAGTTCTTCACTTTTTGCAAAAGAGACCGAGAAACTTTACCGCAGCGCGGAATTTCTGGGACGCGGCTATGCCGGCATTGCGGACCCCACCGACGAGGATGGGATATTTTACAACCCCGCGAACCTTGTGGGATCGGAGGACGAGGGCTTTCGCAAGGCAGTCGTGCTTTCTCCGCTTTTTGTCGTGTCGGATAATCTGAACAAACTTACCGGCGCAAGCGGCGACGATACAAAAATGTTGAAGGCCATTCGAGACATGGTCGGGGAGCCTGTCTATGCAAGCGTCGATAACTTTTCTGGTTTTTTGTATAATAACTGGGGAGTTGGAATGATCAACTCAGGTTATGCAAACTTTTTCGTGTACAAGGACCCTGACCAGGGCGGTGTCGAGGCTGTCACCCTGAGGGCGGCAACAAACAATGGCCTGGCCTACAGTTATGCCTATCCCCTGATTGAGGATACGCTTCAGATCGGAACGACGGTAAAAGTCATCAGCAGGACCGTCTATTCGGCGGATATCACCATTGCCGATGTGGACGCTATCAGAGACATAGATATTGGCAAGTACAGCAACAGCGGAACGGGTTACGGTCTTGACCTCGCCATGATCTATCGTTTCCCCGAGGTTTTTCTAACGCCTCAGATTGGAGTTACGATACAGGATATCGGGGATACGGGTTTTTCACGTTCAAAGACTGATGGGATACCTGTCACAAAGCTTCCGCAGACCCTGAACCTTGGACTGGCCTTCATGCCTCCCGTACCATGGGGCGTAAGTACTGTCTACTTTGATCTGAGAGATCTTCAGGGGCGGGGCGACAGCAACTTTCTGAAGAGGAATCATCTTGGAATCGATTATCTGTGGAATCAATTGATCGGAGTCAGCATGGGACTCAACCAGGGCTTTTATACCTCGGGTGTCTATCTCACGACAAAATATTTTCGTTTTGACATAGGTTCGTATGGCGAGGAGGTCGGAGACAGGATTGGCGAAAGACCAAGCAGGCGATATTTTCTAAGATTGATGTCTACATTTTAAGGAGAGAACTCATATGAAAAATTATTTCCCGGTTCATGTCCTTATATGCGGTTTTATTGTGATTGGATGCGGACGTTCAAGCGTTCTTCAGCGGTTTGAAAAAAAACCAAAAGATTTGAAACTGGCCGCCAGGCTCCTTGAGGAGGGAAATCCTGAGGAGGCGCAAACGGTACTTCGCAGTCAGATGCCTGAAACCTCGGGTCTCATTCTTCAGACAAAACCCGTTGGAAACAGCACGGGCGAGAGTCTTGCATACTCAAAGGAGCTTGCCGCCTCCATGAAGGGTGTCGCCAACGGCGAAAAGCTTTTGTCCATGTACGCCACCGCCGAAGCGCAGATTCAGGGGGTCAACGCCCTGAACATCCTCGTCGATATTGTCGACATAGACAATAATCTCAAAAAGAAGGAGGGAAGCAAACTGTACCTCTATGACTCAACCTCCGACAAAGAGGCAATTGCTACCTTTTACCCTGCGATGCCTAAAAAGTGCAAGACTGCGTTCAAGGAAGTCAACAAGGCTCTTGACAAGGCGCTGGCGATAATCTACTCGACCGTTATCCTCCGGGGAATGCTCGAATCAGATATGACTGCGGAAAATGACAGGGCAATAAGGCGGAGCGTAAGCAAGGCAAACATGTTCAACGCCGGAATTTTCTGCCAGGTCAACTTCATCTGCGAAGTCATGGGGCAGGATACCGATGGCGATACTGTCATATCCGATGCGGAAGCCGCGAATATAAGCCTGGAGCTTGCCCTGGAGATGTACAGAAGAATTGACGAGGGCATCGCATCTGTGCAGGCTCTGGTCGATGCAAACCCGAAGGATTCCAATCTTGCCAAAGCCCTGGAACGCATGGTCCAGTATAAGTCAAAAATTGACAACGGCACCGGCAAGGACCAGCTTCAAAGACTTAAGGATTTCCTCGTGAGCCAATCTAACAGATCTTGAAGCATTGGAGGCGCGAACCGGATTCGAACCGGTGTAGATGGATTTGCAATCCACTGCCTAGCCGCTTGGCTATCGCGCCTTTGAGAGAGTCATTTTTAACCTTAATAAACGATAATGGCAACAGTTTTTTGAAAAAATCCTTGTCTGGTGTCTTTTTTGTCAAAAAAAGACACCAGACCTGCCCGTGCCCGGCTATATAGCCTCTGCCACAACGGAGAAATTTATCTAAGAGTAAATTTTAAAATGAGGATAAAGGGCACGGGCGGGCACGGGCAGGCTGTCTTTTTTGTAAACAAAACCATCCAATTTTGAGAGAATGTCTGAACGGGAAACCTATCCTGGTTTTTCTGGAAGGTATTTTTTTGACAAAATTGACCGTCATTCTTCGCCGAAGTCAAGGATGACAGCTTATAATGTAATTCATGGAGGACTGCTATGAGAGCTGCAATCTTTATTGATGGCGGTTATATAATAAATCAATTCAAACAGAGGAAGATTACCCCGGATTACAGCGGACTCACGGATTATCTTTTGGCCCCGTTGCGAAAATCGGTGCCTTTGGACCTTCTTCGCTGTTACTTTTACTATTGCCCCCCATGGATGAGTCAGAATCCCTCTGAGGAGCAGCTTCAGAGAAAAGAGGTTTATGACGCATTCATTGAGGAGCTGAAAAGCTATGGAAGATGGTCACTGAGGTTTGGAAAGCTTCAAATGCGAAGGGAAGGGGACAAGCAGTATTTTGAGCAGAAAAGAGTCGATGTCCTTCTATCGTGCGACCTTGTAAGGCATGCTGCGGCAGGGCATGTTCAGCATGCGATACTTCTGGCCGGAGACAGCGACTTCATACCTGCGGTGGAGGCGGCCAAGGAGTCAGGGGTCACTCTCACGCTATGGTGCGGTGAGGTAAAAACCGTGCACAGGGATTTGATTGAGGTTGCAGATGAAGTCTACCATATAGACTGGAAAAAAATTCCGCAGGTCAGACCGAAGACAAAGACTCAGCCTGAAAAGGAGAGTCCTCCGCCTCAAAAACCGCAGACAAAGACTCAACCTGAAAAGGAGAGTCCTCCGCCTCAAAAACCGCAGACAAAGACTCAGCCTGAAAAGGAGAGTCCTCCGCCTCAAAAACCGCAGACAAAGACTCAGCCTGAAAAGGAGAGTCCTCCGCCTCAAAAACCGCAGA
>JADFZC010000036.1:3481-12799 GCA_015232735.1 Oligoflexales bacterium
CCGCAGACAAAGACTCAGCCTGAAAAGGAGAGTCCTCCGCCTCAAAAACCGCAGAAGCAAAAGAAAAAACCTGTATGATGCATGAATTTCATGCGCCAAAGGATTTTTATAGGGGAGCGCAAGTATGCCCAAACCAAAGAAAAAGAAATTCAAGAATGAAAGGCGCCTATATAACCGTTTCGCCTTGAGGGGAACCCTTCCCGGGGATCTGCGTGACAAAAATGGCAATCGGCTTGACATCGTCACGGTCGACGTATCTTCAAACGGAATGGGCCTTCTTATAGATCCGGCCCCGAAAATCGGGGATATGCTTTCCCTTTCCATGACCAAAGACGGTCAGCCGATAGATCTGATATTCAAGGTGGAGTGGATACAGCCTGCGGCCGGCCTTGTCGACATTCCCGGAGTCGAAGATGCGAAAAGGTGCGGGGTTCTTTTGAAAAATGATGGAATAAACCTTTTGGAACTGCTTTCAGGATTCAACTCTGTCCACATTGAAGAGTGAAAATATTTTTTCAAATAATATTAAATCCGGGATCAGGACAATCTTCTTAGAACCGAATATGTCCAGGAAGGCGATCCGTTTTCCGGAGGGTGGATTTTTTCTTCGATTTTTTCCCATTTGAAAGCGAGATAATCCGGAAAAAATGTATCCGCCTCCCCCTCGAAGTCGACCTGGCTCAGGTACAGGAAATCCGCGAGTGGCAGGGCGCTTTCGTATACGGTCTGGCCGCCGGCGATGAAAAGTTCATTTTCCCCTTCGCGTTTTGCAAGTTCAATAGCTTCATCCAACGAGCTGGCTGTTATGCAGCCCGGAAAACAGGAGGATCTGTCTTTCGAGAGAACGACGCACTTTCTTCCTGGAAGCGCCTTTCCGATCGATTCAAATGTTTTCCTACCCATGACGATATGATGGCCCATTGTGAGTCTTTTGAAATTCTTTAGATCCTCCGAAAGGCTCCAGAGTAGGCGGCCATTCCTGCCTATTTCCCTTTTTCTTCCTATTGCGACTATGATTGATATCTTCATTTTAAACCTAGACTGAAACGCTTGCCTTTATGTGAGGGTGCGGGTTATAGCCTGAAAACTCAAAATCATCGTACTTGTAATCGAATATGGAATCCGGTTTTCTTTTGATGATCAAAGTCGGAAGCTGTCTGGGCTGCCTTGTCAGCTGAAGCCTTGCCTGCTCCAGGTGGTTAAGGTAAAGGTGCGTGACGCCGCCCGTCCATATGAACTCTGAAGCCTCAAGTCCGCACTGTTCTGCTATCATGCAGGTGAGCAGGGAGTAACTTGCAATATTGAAAGGGACTCCGAGAAAAACATCGGCGCTTCGCTGATAGAGCTGACAGGAAAGGCTTCCGCCGGCCACAAAGAACTGAAAAAGGCAGTGACAGGGAGCAAGGGCCATCTCTGGAAGGTCCGCCACATTCCAGGCGGAGACAATCAGACGCCTTGATTTAGGGTTGTTTTTGATTTCATTTATAAGTTCAGTTATCTGGTCTATGGTTTTGCCGCCAGCAGAGGACCACGATCTCCACTGTTTTCCATATATCGGACCAAGATCTCCGTTTTCATCCGCCCATTCATCCCATATGGATACTCCGTGTTCTTTCAGCCATGCGATATTGGTGCTGCCCGAGAGAAACCAGAGAAGTTCGTGAATAATCGATTTCATATGCACTTTCTTGGTTGTCACAAGCGGAAAACCCTTGGAAAGATCGAATCTCATCTGGTGGCCGAATATGTTCTTCGTGCCTGTCCCTGTTCTGTCGTCGAGGCTTATGCCCTCTTCCAGGATTTTTCTGATCAGATCGAGATAAGGTTTCATCTCACGCACCTTTATGAATAAGAACATTTTTTTAAAGGCTCTCAAAACGGCAGGATCTTTATATACAAATTCTAATCCGAAGGAAACGGTTCTCTTATGGAAGGAGTCAAAAGCCTGTAGAAACCATCCAGTATCAGTTCGGTAAAGGAGCTTTTGTCGAACGGATTTATATTTTTGTCCTGACACAGAAAATCGATCGCCGTCTGCCACGAGGTCCAGGTCATGGCCACAAGAAGATCTATTGGCAGGTCTTTTCGCACGGCCCCGATGTCCTGGCCGTTTGCCAGAAATCCCCTGAGCCAATCCCTCACCTTATGCAGGGTTATGGAAATCGGTGTGTTTTTGCTTATATTTTCGTATGTTATGACATTTTTTACAAATCTTCCCAAAGCGGGATCATTTCTAAAGTACCTGTGGACAGTATCGAGAAGGTCAACCACATCTTTCCAGAAATGTTCCGGGGTCGTTATGAACGATTCCGTCTGCAGCGATTCGGCAAGGGATTTTATGCAGTTTTTCATAATGAGGCTGAAGAGATCCTCTTTGGAATCAAAATAATAATACATGGAGCCCTTGCTTACGCCTGAACTTGATATTATGCGGTTGAAAGACGCCTTGTCATACTCGTTCTCGGAAAACTCCCGCAAGGCCGACAGTATGATTTTTTTTAGTTTTATTGGCGGGATGTTATGTATTTTGGTTGTTGGCATATCTCTCCTCTTTAAGGGGGTTCTGAATAAAATTTGAGCACAGGTGAAATCAAACCGCAATTGCGCTTATTTTGTTTTATTGAAAATTTTAAACCTTAATCAGATGAAATTAAAGTATTTCTTGCATTGATGCGTCCTCTTTCGGCTTTCCGAATTTCGCTAGACTTGAATGGAATTTTTATATATTGTCTTTTTTCCGTGAAATATCTGTTAAAAAGGTTGTTTCACCCTTCAAAAGAATCTGGGTCCCGTAGCTCAGTTGGATAGAGCAACAGGCTTCGAACCTGTGGGTCGGGCGTTCGAGTCGCTCCGGGATCGCTTGAAAATCAATAAGTTAGCATCCAAAAAGCACCTTTGTCGGATATCGAAATTGGCAGTTGTCGGATAATGAGTATCCAACAGCACTATAAAGTTATCGACCCATAAGCCGAATCGATATCAGGGAGGCCCGATGCAGTCAATAGACGAAATAAAATTGTTGCCAAGTTCCATTCAATTTCTTTTAAGCCCACCAAAAGGACGCGAAAAAAGCTTTAGGTTCAGGTACAGAATGGGATCCGCTGGAACGTGGAGGAAATATCCTTTAATAGAAATTAAAATTGCTAATGATCTATATTTAAATGGTTCCACCGATTTTGAATCGACTCTTAATAAATTGACAGATATTAAAAAAACTCTTTGCGAAAGGAGGGCCAAAGAGCCTAAGAATAAGTATTCCGAACAAAATCTCGCTATATTAGACAGGTATTGGGAGACAAGGTATCCGTTAAGAAGGCAGAGGAAATTGAAAAGCCCGGAGATATCCAGGGGAGATTTAGAAAGGGCCATATCGGCGTGTGGAAATCTTGCAATAGATACCTGTTCTCTTGAGGAACTTGATCAAAAACTATATATGGAATTCAAAGATCAGCCCAATATTTTAAAAAGAAGGATAATTTGGATTAATTCTATATTGAGCTGGCTTGGCAGACCTAAAATTGAAAATATCCAAAAGCAAAAACGTGCTGTTGTCACCTATTTGAATGAAACTGAATTTAAACAATTGTGCCTAACCATTGATAATAGGGAGATTAGAAATATTTGTGTAATAGCGTTCTATACGGGATTGAGACTTGGTGAGATTTTTGGTTTGAACCAAAAGTCAATAAAGGAAGATCGACTTCAAATTGATTCTCAAATGTATGACAAAAGAAGAAATTACAAAATAGATACAACGAAAACCGATAGCGAGAGAGATGTGATTTTTCCTGACATGGCAAGGGATATCGTTCAATGGTTTATTGATTTGCCGCTGTCTGAAAAGAAGAGATTGAGAGATATTCAATATTGCAAACTTGTTAAAAAGAAATGTAACAAAATATGGCCCAGCGATCCTGAGAAAAATTGTAATTTCCATTCATTAAGGCATTCAAATGCAATTTGGCTCCTGCAAAAAAAGGCCACGTTGCATGAAGTCGCCCAACATCTGGGCAATCTCATAGAAGTGACGGAAAGATATTATTCTGGTTTTGTACTCAGAAAAGAGAGTGTTGAAAGGCTGAACGGACTTATTAATGGGGCATAGTCAATATTTGTGGTTCCACTTATATAAGGTAACCTATTGATTTTAAACGTTGTTTAAACTTAGATATTTTTATTTGGAAAGAACAGGGCTACCTTAGAGGCCCAAGAGAAAATCAAAGCGGATATTTTGGGAGTGGAATAAATCTTGAAGGCATCAAAAATTCAAGGTTATTTTGCTAAACGCATGTTTCATTTCAATCTTCTCATCCCCGTCTCCAGTACCTTTGATGATTAATAGCAGCGACACGAGCCGATCCAGGCGCCATTTCGAACCCACGGGTAGAGTTTCTGGCCGTTGATTAAAAGACTGCAAGCCTTCTGATGACCAGGGTTATATTTCGGACTTAAACAAAGAGAATCCGGAAGAGGAATGCTGGCATCCCACCCTTGACAGCCTGCAATAACTGTCTCGTTAAAATCCTCATCGATCGCTTCGTCTTGCCCCAATTTTACAGGAACAGGAATTGTCATTTCAAAACCAAATGCTGCTTTTGGATAAACTGCAATGTTGTTTATGTGAACATCCTTAACCGTAAAACCTCCATCTCGTTTTGCAATTTTTACTGGGATATTTAATTCGCATCGTAGAGTATTTGTATATTGATGGGGTATCTGAACAAAAGCCCTTGTTGAATTTGACATCTGATCAAAACCTGCATACGCCTTTGCTTCAATGTCTACAGAATCCCATATGCCAAGATCGTTTTCTTTAGCAGATGCCAGCTGCGCAGAAAAAAACATTACGGCAACTAATCCCTTAATTAAATTTGATAAATATCTTTTCTTCATTTCAAATTTCTTCCTTTTGTTAAGTTATAGACATACTTTCTCTCTTTTTGTTTCATATCCTATACATTCTCCATTTGACCCTTCCAGTGAACAGCTTACCTTGGATTCGATGCGGCAACAGGCAGCGCTTGGATCATCCCAGCTATAGCCGCGAGGACATCTGTTTGAATTATCCCATTTACGATTTGGGATATTTACAGGTGGAAATTTGGTTTCCGGCAGTATGCAACCGGCCCAGATATCTTCAAAACATGCGACAGCCGCATCATTTTGCTTGTTAATGTAGCTTACTAAATCAAGATCATTTTTATTGAGCTCATCAACAGATACTTGTTCAAATTTGTCCAGGTTCATTTTCACATAGCGAACAGTAGCAAGTTTTTCACTGGCCTGATCTCTGTTTTTTGCAATATTATTAATCACATACTTTTGCCTTTCAATCAGTGCTGGATTCGCTGCACTTTCGAGTGGCCCCACCCCGGTATAATCTTTGGTGATCAGTTCCAAAGTCACAGGACTTCCATTTATAGCTGCCACAATTTCAGGGAATTTTCGGCCATACTCCGCTAGATTTTCAATCTCCGGTATGGCTCCCGAGCCACCAAGTCGATATACCTTGACATGTACTTTTGCGGACATATTGAACTTTGAAAGTTCACTATTGATATTGGCCGAAGCCTTCCAGGCAGCACCACTGGCACTCACAGCAGAAGAAAATCTTTTTTCCTCTTCAGATGATGAGAATTCATATTCGTAAAGCGCGTAAAATTCTCCTCCTGTCCTTCGGCCATAAACAAATTCATTGCCACACTGTTCGACAAATTCTTTCTGTTTTCCCTTCTTAAGCAGATCAAGAGCCTCCTGCTTGAATGTGAAGGAGCTTGCAAGCTCCATTTGATTTGAAAATCTCGCTTGAACAAGAACATAGCGGGATGATGAATTTTTATTCACACTCGATACAAAACTGAATCGACCGCTACCCCCATATATTGAACCTTTGATGCTTGCCGCGGCAGAGACGCTTAGATTTTCACGTAAAGACTGCTCAGAACTTATTTCAAGAAGTCGATATTCCGAAGTTGAACCTGTTAATTGACCACTTTGAGTGGTTGTTGGACCTAATTCCACGCAGTGGCCTTTTATGGAACCATCGACGGTATTAAAGCCTTGGCTAAGTAACGCAGCTTCAGAGGGATCTTCTCCAGGAAGATTTTTTAGATTCGCCCCATTGTGGGACCGATTTGTCCCACATGTGGCTATCAGTCCTGCGATAAATATCGCTGTAAAAGTATTTACATTCATCAATTAGCTCCTTTTTTGGCAGCGAGATATTTCAAAATATCATTGCGCCACATCATCCGGGAGGTATTGGCATTCAGCTGATCCTGCCAGCCTTGATCACCAGTAAGAATTCCATTGGCTTCGACAATATGATGATTGGCATTGTCACTTGCTACGTTGAAATTCACCATTTTGCCGGTATAGGTCTTTTTCTCGATGGTGGCAATTTCATCAGCATAGCCATCTTTTGCAATGAGGTATTCACCTTCTTTGACCTCTTCAGCGGCTTTCATAGCAATCAGTTTGCCGTTTTGATCACCAATAACAAGTGGATGTGCTTTGGAAACCATAATGGTACGACCTGCTTTCGTTTTTATGAAAAGGGCGCTGTCCTTCTCCGGGCCATAGGTGACGGCATTGATGAGCCTATCCGTAAAATTGCCTGAATCAAAGGCATCTAGTGAACTCACTGTAAATTGAGCCGACTGCTCTTTACCATAAATCCCAATTATTTCCGTTCCTGTCACTTTTTCACCGGATTCTCGCGTAAAGACGGTTTCGGCGGCAAAACAGCCGCATCGACACTTATATTTTGGCTCTCCCATTTCATTCGTGATCGCATACCAATGATAAATGGGAGTATTACCAACACACCCGCCCACGGCTTCACATCCCACTGTCCCAGGCTCACAGTAAGTTCTAAAAAATTTGGCATTGGCGCAGCGATCGCCTGGAAGATTTGGCAGATTACATAAATCATTATCCCAGTCGGGCTGAACGCAAGTAATGGCGTACCCTGAAAGAGATCCTGAAAAAATCGCTAGTAAAATTAAAATAGGTTTTAAAATCTTCATATTTGTTCCTTTATATAAATCTATTATTTATATGTTCTTCTTGAAAAGTTACTGCATCAGCAATGCGAGGTGATATGGCGACCATGGTCAAAAATGCTAATTCACCAATATTTTTCAATTTTATATTCCTTTTTTTGCGATTCGATGTCCCTAGTACTCAACCAAACTATCGCAGCCAAAATATTCAAACGAAGGGAGTCTACTAGTTGTTGGTGTGACAGCATCTGCTGTCAGGTTTTCCCTGCCATCCAAGCTTTTCAGATAAAGCTTTATGGTTGCCTGCAAATCTTTTCCAAGTCGGATTCCCTCCCCCGTGACATTAACTTCAAGACGACAAACCTTGGCGTAATCACCCTCGCACAAAATAGGGTGAATCCATAGATTGAATCGATCTGAGTAGTCAAGATGAGTTGCAGGTTTGATGTATCTTCCCACCTCTACGACATTTCCGCCATGTTTAAGAAAAATTTTGGCTTCATCGTTATCAAATCCCTTATCCAAAGATAGATTTCTCTGATTTACTTGTGTGAAAAGATAAGATGATCGACTACAGTAAGTCGTTCGATAGCCCGCACCTTTCAGATTGCCGCTGTCATCAATCCACTGTGTCGTCAGAGAAAATGTGAGCAGGCCCTCCTTTGCAGCTTCATCATAAAATGGTCTTTGGTCTTCTGCTTGTGCTGTTTGAAGATCAATAGATGCACTAAATTTGTCGGTGAATTTATATTTGACATTTTTTGAAAGAGCGACTGTTGCACTCCCATCCTTGGCATCACTCACCTGTGCGAGAGATGATGGTGTTGGAGTATTTTCATGTTTTTTCGTGCTGCCCTTATCCCCACAACCTGTCAATACAGCGATGGAAACAAGTGTTATTAATCCTTGATTTAATTTTTTTTTCATTTTCCTATCCTTCATGAAAGTTTGGTTGATCGACTGTAATTATTTTTTTAAATTGACCTCCTTTTCTATTAACTGTTGGGATTAAAACTTGGGTGGACTTCTTTTATTAGATCAGCGGCATACTCCGAACTTGCCCCTCTTGCGACAAGATTGTAATAGGCCTCATTTGCCATAAGAGATCTTTGTAGATTGTCCTTCGTTGATAAAATAATTTTTGCCGCCGATTCCCAATCAACACCAGCAAGTCCGCCAAGCATTTCTGCCTTATCTGCAATGAGCATCGCTCGGTATCTTAAAGGAGTCGATTCCTCAATGGGCTTCGATGCCAGTCTTTCCAGATATCCTTTTGCCAAGGGGTCAAATCGGCTTCTATAAACAAGATAATCTATGAGTGGCAGCCTCTCTTCAACCTCACTATCCTTCGTTGGATCTTTCTGAAGAATTTCCACTATTGCATATACACCACCCTCTCCCCTCTCATTTAGATTTGAAAGTTCATCTTTCAACGACTCTTTATCAAGGATAGAAGATGCTTTGCTGAAAAAATTCGATACTTCTTTAAAAAATATTACCTTTTCTTCAGATGATAGTCTCCTCGGTGATTTCGTCTCTCTTCTTGATATTGAGGTGGCCGCACCCCTCTCTGTCGACATTTCCTTCATATGATTAAAGTACGATACCTTTTTTTCTTTTAAAGATTTCACTTCTGTTTGAGAAATTTTAATTTTGCTTTCATTTGAGCTAAAAATGAAAACAGATGCTGCCACTGAAGATAAAAGAAAGATAAATAAAATTTTCTTTCTGCTTGACATCATTCATCTCCTTTATTGACTTAAATAAAGATCGTTCCAAAATATTCTGCTGATGACCTGATAGAAGCAAAGGTCGTGCCAAAAATTACTTTCTTCTTTGAGTGTGAAAAAAGAAAAGATGAATGATTGGTCTATTTATAAATTGCCTTAAAATAATTTAAAATCGATGCTGTATTTTTATAGGAGTTGAATCCATCCGATTCTGGATAAGTCATATGATCATCCATGAGAACGATCAAATTCCAAGAATTTTTCTTCAAAATTTCCCTAGAGGTCATATTGACGCTTAGATTTTATGAGTTTAAAACACAGGAATTGGACATCTTCGTCACATATCGCACAGTCCTCACTGAACATCTTCAATTAAAAGAGAATATTTTTTTCGTTTTATGTCCAAAGTGGATCTGGGAATATTGAGACTTTCGACGACTTTTATCCACTGCTTATGCCGTGTCGCTGCATTGCGAAGAAGGGTACTTTCATATAGTTCAATCGATTCGCCATAATCCAAATCCATCGTCAATGCGTTTATTATCCGCTGGCGATCACAGGACACCAAAATTTCTCCTCTCTAC
>JADFZC010000535.1 GCA_015232735.1 Oligoflexales bacterium
GGTTCCGGTTTCATGGGAACTTATGATGTTGGAATGTACCCACCCTATGACTAACGATGTTAATGGAACAGACTGGATTTTCATCTGATAATCAGATAAAAATATTAAGCCTTTTCAGGCTTTTTCCCCAGTGCTTATGCAATCTGAAAGCGGCCATATAAAGGAGAGGGAAAATCTTTTGACTTTGCTGCTTTTATCGGAAATGAAATGGTGATTCCGATATTGCCAGTGTGCGGAATGTTATGCCGGTTGCTTTTGATCGGCAGAGGATCGATTTCGATGGCAGAGGGGAATTCATTGATATTTGTGCGAAAGGGATCTGACTCATGGAGTTATTGCCGGCAGCCTTGATAACCGTAATCGTCACTTCATTTATCCAATCGATGTTTGGGGTCGGCGTTTTGCTGTTTGGCACCCCGATTCTTCTTTTCCTGGGATATCCATTTGTTGATATTTTGAAAATCCTTTTGCCGGTATCCCTTTCAATCAATGCAATGCAGGTTGGACTTAATCTAAAAAAAATAGATCTGAAATTATATAAGGATGTTTTGATATATTCTGTTCCGTTTGTCGTTGTGTCGCTTTTTTTTGTCTCGAAATTGTCCATCAATATGAGCCTGCCGGTGGGAATTTTAATGCTTGTTGTCGCGATTTCAAATATATCCGAGAGACTGGAAAAACGGATTGCCTCTTTAATACGATACGATAAAGCCTATATGGCGGTCATGGGGATTATTCATGGCCTGACGAATCTCGGAGGTTCTCTTCTTACCGCGATGATCCATTTGAAAAATTATCCCAAGGAAGTAAAAAGGACGACTATAGCGGCTTGTTATGCCACCTTTGCTTTCAGTCAGATTATGACTCTCATGATTTCCTCACCCCGGAAAATGGTTTTGGGGCTGCATGATACCCTTGTTTACGCTCTTAGCGGTGTGCTGGTATTTATTCTTGCGGAAAAAATAGTCTATCAAAAGATTGATAATGAAAAACACAAAAATGCCCTGGCTCTTCACATATTCGCTTCAGGAATACTCCTGGTTGGAAAGGCATTTTTTTAATATAAAAGTCAGCGTATTTTTAAAGAGGCTTGCCGGGACAGGCTAGAACGCACTTCTCGGTATTGCTGACTTCGCAGCTGGCTTTGCCATTATCGAATCTGCAATCCTTGAATGCCTTGGAGCTGCCTGAAGACATGTAAAGGTGCAGAGTACCGCTTTTGTAGACACAGTTCAGATAAAAATCACTGTCGCCGCTTATCGCAGCCTCGACCAGTTTCATGTTTTCAGGTTCCAGGACGTAAATGTCAAACCCCATAAAATCTATGCCGTCGCTTGTCGCTTTGAAAAACGAGTGTATGGAGTGAGGGACCTGTTTTGAGGTGATGTCTTTGGGACTTGGGGAAGTTGTTTATTCCGCTTTTAAAACTTCAAATGAATCCAGGGACTCATCGATTTCCTCGTAATAGAATCCCGGATTGAGAAATGTCTCATTTCTTGCCACATTATAGTCTTTCTGAGACACTGGAGTGCCTGTATTGTACAACATGGGAACAAGATAGATGAAGCAAAGGCAAAGCGCCGCGGCTGCTGAAACCAGCGAGAAAATTCCTCCTCCAAGGTTATCCATGAAACCTGATGCGGCCAATTTCCCGTTTTTGCGAATATTGTTCATTATCCTGTCGAACTCGTCCGCCCTGGGTTCTGGGGTTTTATCCCATGCGCCGTCAAGCAGTTTTTTAAGTTCTGACTCGAATTGCTCTTTTCTGTTCATATTCATCCTCCTTTTTCAAAAAGGCGGCGATTTTCTTTCTGGCAAGAAAAAGGCGCGACTTAACCGTCCCTTCGGAAATATTCAGGATCTCCGATATCTGTTTTATCCCGATGTCGTCCACTGAAAAAAGTATCAGAGGCTCCCTCAGTTTGGGAGAAAGGCTATTAATTGCCTTTGAAAGGGACTTATCGATTTCGGTGTCAAGGTCGAAAGGCACTTGATCCTTGCATATCTCATCAGAGATATCATCCCCTTTCCAGAGCATCCATATCCTTCTTCTGTCCGCCCTGAGCCGGTCCCTTGCGACGTTTACGGCTATTCGAAAGATCCACGAGGAAAGAGACGAACCCTTCTTGAGCCTGTCAATGTTGAACCAGACCCTCGTAAACGTCTCCTGGGTAAGATCATCCACATCATTGGCGTTTCCATGGCGATAAAGAATACTCCGAACCCTTCTCACATGGGCATCGTAAATGGCCCTGAAAGCCTGTTCGTCAATGGGTGTCCTGATTTCATTTTCCTGGTTCAAGCCTGCCTCTCCCATGGTGCTGCCTGAGCCCCTTCAATTTTGAGAGCTGCTCCGGCGTCAAAACCGAATGCACGCGAATGATTGTCTCCAGGTGCTCGAGTTCAACCTTGTCCTTGGCTGCCACCATAAGCCTGAAGTTCTCCCGTACGATATCCGGATCTTTCCCATCATGGAGCGATACCTCGAATTTCCTCCTTGCCTCACTTACATCCGCAAAAAGTTTTTCAAAAGCATCTCTGCTTGAGGTGATAATCTCCTTTATCGCATTTTTCTGCCGGTCATCCAGGTGAATTTCTTTGAAATCGGGAGGAAGATCCCATGACGGATTGTTGCCCCACCTTCTTCCTCCCCTGTGCCCACCTTCAAAAAAGTGACGGGGCCCTCCGCCGCCAGGACCATCCATCATAAGGTGGGGAGGCATGGGCTGTCCCCCAGTCATCATTCCATTATGAAATCGATGCATTTGATTTGCAATGAGAAGAAAGAGAATGAAACCGCAAATCAGGCCCGATATCCAAAATGCGCTGAAAAAGAGTATCCTGGCAATTTTTCTTTTTTTCCCGGATGATAATTGATTCAATGTAGCCTCTCCCTTTCAAAATCTGTTTTTTTTCTTATATTCAGATTAAATCCTTTTTCGGCT
>JADFZC010000536.1 GCA_015232735.1 Oligoflexales bacterium
ATACAGGAATTTCAATCGATGAAAATTAATAGCTTGGATCCCATCGGGAAAAAAACTCATATCGGCATTTTTTGTATCCTGCTGGCAGTGGCTCTGGCTGCAAGCTGCAACCTCAACAGCCTTTTCAAAAAGTCAAACAAATCCCATGATGCAGAACCCAACGTGGGACAGACGGGATGCAATCCATCTGAAACAAACGAAAACGACGGACTGGACGGCAATCCGGCGGCCGAACCATGCAAGCCTTCGGAGGGAGGTTCAGCCACAGGAGGGGATACGACCCCGACCGAAACCGTCTCAACGGAGACAACCCCTGCGCCACCCGACACCCTGCCTTTTCCGGTCGGAAACGATATCTTTATCGACAAGGTATTTCTGGCACAAACGCACATTCTGCGCCCCGATGATCCGCTGTTTCGTCTTGTAGCTAGAAGGACTGCGCTTCTCAAGGTCAATGTCCGCGGAAATAAAGATGGCATTCCCGCGCCTGAGGTTACAGCCATCCTCAGACTTTCGGGCAGGGAGCAGCCTCTCAAACTTGGCGGCCCGACCACTCTCCCAACGAATTTTCCGGAGCTGGAACAAAGTTTCAAGGACAGCTTCACCGCCATGATTCCAAAGGAGTGGGTCGAGCCGGGTTTATCCCTTTCCATAAAGATCAACGGTATCGAGAAAAAATACGACTTTCTCAATATCGGAGCTCCCAGCCGTCTGAAGTTGAAGATGTTCACAATCAACATATTCGGATCGCAAAACACAAGCATGCCGGCTGGATGGGAAGGTGAATTCGAGGCCAAACTGCCTGTTTCGTCGGCCGAAATAATAAAGACACCGCCGTGGCAGTTTAGTGAGATCGTTGTTATACCCAGATACGATGTAAAACTTTCAGCCTATCGGATAAAAAGCCAGTCTGACTACAAGACCCAGAGCGGTCAGAACTTTGACGGAGAACAGGGAACCGCCCTCACATGGATGAATGCGATCCAGGCTGCAAGCGGCGACAACAGGTTAAGTGTATATTTCGGCGAGATCGGCGGAGTTCCGGTCGGCGGAGGCCTTGCCGATTCCTTTACGGCTATGGGCCGCATTGGGCATACAGGGATCTTTTTCCATGAGTTCGGGCATACCCTTTCCCTTCCCCACTGGTGCGAGGACAAGACGTACCCTTATCGTGGAACCATGTTTAACATTCCACCCTCCGGATTCTCGGGAAACAAATGCGTGATTCAGGAAAGCGATGTGCATGTCGGAGCCGCCTGGGGCTTCGATCAAAGGGATAACGGTGCAGTCCCTGGATACGGTTTCCCATACATGATTCCGCCCGTGGTGCAAAACAACCCCGTTTCAACGGAGGACTGTGTTGTTCCGGGACACTGGAAAAAGGATCCGATGTGCGGCGGTGGCTCGAACGATCAGGAACAGGGTTTTGCATTTCGCATGTATTCCGATTTCAGCGTTCACAGAATGCAGCTTTACCTTGAGAAGGAACTTGTCGTCTATAATGAAGATACAAAGACCTACACCAAATGGAACGACACCTCCAAAAGCTACGTTGAAGTGGCAAACAATGGCGTGGATTACCCGGTAACCAGGAACGCCGATGTCTACACCATATTGATCAATTCAAGCGCTGTAACGCAAAATGCAAACTTCATCTATCCTCCGATTGGACCCTATAAAAGCAACCTGATAAGCAGGTTTGACCCAAGAGATGCCTCCGACAGGCAAAGGGCCGCCTCAACAGGTTATTGTTCGGGCGGATGCGACTTCAGCCTGCGGGTGAGACAAGGGGGAGTTGAAAGCATATACATCATCAAGGGCAAATGGAACACGGCGGCGGAACCTGCCAGGGAATCATCATTGAACACAGCCGCCATCAACCTGCCGGCGGCAAGCGGCAAAATAGAGCGAATGGAACTGCTGCTAACTCCTGGCGTGACAAATGCCGGCCTGCCTGCGAGTGACACAATTCTTTACAAGTACGGCATTTGAACTATACATCAAAAAGCCCTGCCCTCCTGAAAGAGGGTGTAATTCATAATCTTTGTCTTTTCATTCTCTGAAAGCGACATCAAAACCGAAATCCAGATATCCGGTGGAATGACATTCAAGGGCTCTATCTTTGATAAAAGTCCAAGGATGACCAGATTTGCAGCTCTTCCCGTTTCGTCACCATGTTTGTATGCGATCTGGTTGGCATCCACTTTTATGACCCTGCAGGATTTCATTGCCTCCTCGATTTCGTCGTCGGAAGGATATTCCGAAGCTTTGGCATTGGGCGGCAGCGCCTTGAACCTGTTAAAAATGACCGTCCCGCCAGGTTTCAGCAGCTGCAGAAACCCGGGACGCATGATCTCGGCCATCTCCATCGCCACCAGAACATCCGCTGTTTTTGGGGCAAAAATCGGTGAATGAACCGCGCCGCATGCGAAAGTCGAAATCACAGGTCCTCCGAGCTGTGCCATTCCATGGGTATCTCCCTTGACAATATACTCGCCGCTGTACGGTGTCCTGAGCGCTATCTCGGCCAGAACCTTGCCGATGAAAAGATTTCCCTGGCCCCCGATTCCCCTGATCGCAATCCTTATGGATTTGGGAAGGTCCTCTCTTTTTATCTGCACCCCACCCGTGATGCTGATCTTCGAATCAAGTTTTGCCTCGCTGACATGCCTTTCGGCTCTTTCCATTTTAATTATTGCACCCGACTTGCATCTCTGTCTGCAAACCTGGTTGTTGGAACCGCAGTTTGTACATCTGGAAGTGAAAAACGGCAGTTTTTTTTCATCTGCATCGATACCTGGACAGACTTTGCACAGGCCGCATCTTGTACATCTGGCCTCGTCGATTCCCAAAGTCCTCTCACGCATTTCCTTCCGGGTTTCGTGGATGCAGTCTCCCTCAACTAAAAGCGCAGTGAACTCCCCCTTCCCAGCCAGCTCCAGC
>JADFZC010000537.1 GCA_015232735.1 Oligoflexales bacterium
GGATGAGGCATCTGACGGTGAGAGGAGAAAGATGGTGCACGACCTGAAGGACTCGATCAGAACATTGAAACTGGCTATGAAACAATTTCAATCGCTGTTGGGCCCAGGGGACCCGATGTCAAACCAGAAGATTCAGCAGATTGAAAAGAGCATAGCGACCATTGAGATGATAAAACGGGATTGTCTGGATCAACTGTTTGAATAGGCGAGAAAGAGGTACTGCCGTTGGCCTGCAAGGACGGTTTCATGCGAAATATACAGGGATAAGGTGGTGAGTGCTATATGAAGAGAATACTTATTGTCGACGACTCGGTGACATCCAGAATGTTTCTCAAAAGGTGCCTTCAAACGATAACCGCCAAAAACCCCTGTGAAATAATTGAAGCAGAAAACGGGGAGGAGGCACTGTCCATACTGGATGGGGAGCTAAAAATAGATATACTCATGACAGACATAAACATGCCTACAATGAGCGGCTACACGCTTGTAAAAAATATTCAGGGCAAACCCAACCTTTCGGGCCTGCCCATCATATTTGTAACCAGCCTTGCAAATGAATCCGGATCACCCGTTTTATTGGCAATGGGCGTAAAGGCCGTTATAAAAAAACCGGTAAAGCCTCAGGAAGTCCTGAAGGCGATAGAACCCTATCTGGATGAGACAAAGTAGAGAACAAGTTCCCTTGGACCATGGGCGCCATAGGCCAAAGTCTGCCTGATATCCGCTGTCTTTGAAGGGCCTGATACAAGAAGGAGGTTTGTCGGCATCCGCTTTTGCCAGCCGTGAAAAGCGATGGCCTCTGAAAAGGTGCCAAACATTTTCTTTTCGTCAAGAACGACGAAATGTATCGAAGGCACAAGCGACATCGACCGCGGCTCAGCTTGTGAAGGGGCCAGGATAAGAGACCCCGTTTCGGCGATACCCCCGAGACATGTGGTTATCGATGCGTCTATTTCGTTGAAAAATTCCGATTTCCAGGATTCAACAGGCCTGTCAAAAGGAACCAGTTTCACGCGGGAACTTACATGATTTTGAAGCTCGCCGCCCAATGATGAGTCAGGCGCATATAAAAGGCTTCGGACACCCTTTTCATCCATGACAGCGTTAAGGCGCTCCACCCAGTTTCGGTTTGTAACCCTTTCGACCTGGGTATGGCAGGAGACCATTATATTTATAAAGCGCTCAATCATTCCCTCTTTGAAAATCGGCGCGACGCCCATCGGGTTTGTCTCATGATAATACGATCCCGAAACATTGCCCTTCAGGCTCCCCCGGAGTTTTTCCAAAATTCTTTCTCTTGCGTTCAACTTCTCTCTCCCGTCTTTCTCATGAGTTCATGCATCGTCCTTGCATCAGGACGGGGAAAAGTACGTTTTTTGCCTGCCGTCCCGGGCCTCCTCGGCAAAAACAGCCGGAGGCGGGTTAGAAAAAACATCATGACCCGATATGCCCTGAAATTTTTATAAACGTATTGCCATGCTGTCCATAAAAAAGACTCGCCTCGGCCATATCCTACTGCCCTCCCCTTATAAGGCGCGGCGGCCATCTGCCGCAATTTGACCAGAGTCCGGGTTATGGGTATCCTTACGGGACAGACCTCTTCACATGCGCCGCAAAGGGTGGAGGCGCTCTGCAAATCCCGTGCCGCCTCAAATCCGATAAGATGATGCGAGAGTATTTTTCCGATAGGCCCGGGATAGACCGAAGGATATGCATGTCCCCCTATCTTGGTATACACGGGGCAATGATTCATGCATGCGCCGCAGCGGATACAAAACAGAGTCCTTCTGAAAAGCGGATCGCTGAAGGCATCGCTTCGCCCGTTGTCGAGAAGCACCAGATGAACCTCCCGCGGGCCGTCCTTCTCTTCGGACTTTCTCGGAGAGGTGATGATGTTCAGATACGTTGAAATCGGCTGACCTGTTGACGAACCTGTCAACAGCTTCAGCAATACGGGGAGATCGCTGAGTTCAGGTATCACTTTTTCGATTCCGGTGATTGCGATATGGAGATCAGGCAGCGTCGTGCAAAGCCGCCCGTTGCCCTCGTTTTCAACAAGGACAAGCGTCCCTGTCCCGGCTACGGCGAAATTCACCCCGGAAATGCCGGCGTCGGCCAGACGGAATTTCTCCCTGAGCTGCCTTCTGGCTGTCAGGATCAACTGATCGACGTCTTCAGTATATTCACATCCTGGAATATGTTTTGTAAAGAGATCAGCAACCTCGCCGACGCTCTTGTGTATCGCAGGCATGATAATATGTGAGGGCCTTTCACGCGCAAGCTGGATGATATATTCGCCCATGTCGGTCTCCAGGCAGTCGATGCCGTGCCTGGAAAGACAATCATTGAGCCCTATCTCCTCGCTCACCATGGATTTGCCCTTTACAACGCTGCCTGCGCCATGCTTTTGAAGAATGGACAGCACAATTTCGCAAGCCTTATGCCCGGTTTCAGCCCAGTGGACATGAATACCGTTTTTTTTGCAGTTCGTTTCAAGCTGTTCCAAAAGATGCGGCAGATTCTCGACAACCCGCTGCCTTATGCTTTCCCCCCTGAGCCGCAGTTCTTCAAGTTCCACAGGATCAGCAAAGGCGGCCCGCCTCTTCTGTATCAGGAAATCCATGGCGCCTCGAAAATTCGAACGGAGGACGGGATCGTTCAGCGCGCGTTTCACAGATTTTTTCAATGAAGGTTCCGCCCTGTCGGCTGACTTTTCAATGGACATCGGCATTCCCCCCGGTCCGCTCCCAAAGGAACGAGGCAATATGCTGCCCCCTGATCCTGCTTTTCCTGTGGGCAAGATTTCCGTTAATGTTCATAAGACAGCCGTAATCCGCGCTGACAAGCGCATCGGCAGAGGCTTTTTCAATGGCATCCGCCTTATCGCTCACCATCTCGATCGAAAGTTCCGGAAAACGGACCATGAAGCAGCCGCCGAAACC
>JADFZC010000538.1 GCA_015232735.1 Oligoflexales bacterium
TGAGTGGCTTTTACCCCAAAAAATTTTATTTAATACTATATTATGCTATAATTTGACAATGGGTGCGTTAAGGCTTTTTAACTTGACATCACTTGATATCGAAAAAAGGAGAAAACATGAAAGTTTTTGCGATCGCTACGGTTTCGGTCGGGATGGCTTTGTTCCTGGGTGCCTGTGGCAAAAAGAAGGACGATGATAAAAATAGCGAAGGGGCGGGCAAGACAGTACTCTTTGAATCGGTACGTGAGACTTCACCCAAGATTCAACCGAGCGCATCATTGGCCCTGAATTGGGGATCGGGTGGTACGACATATGAGATTTTCAACCTGATTCGAGACTACAACGACAATACGGATAATGGCAAGGTCGATGGTTCCAACATGTACAAGGCACTTTATGATGCCAGCATGTATATGGCCAGTGCCTATCAATCGTGTACTCCATTCGGTGAGAAGGCGGTGACCTCGCCATTTAATTTCGGTACCGAGGAGGTCAGCCAAAAATACGACTGCGGCATCGATGGAACGCAGAGCAACCCGATGGGCAATTATACGACGAGCTTTGTGGTCAAGCGCGAGGCAGGTTTTGACTACGCCGTCGGTGCGAATGAAACAGCTGATCAGTATTCGAAACGCTTTTCCGCCACCCAAAAGAAGTTTCTTATGGGGTGGGCGGTTGTCAGTCCTGGCAACTCGACAACCCGTGCCATATACCAGGGGAAACTTGATTCAACAACAAATGATGTTGTCCTGAATTCCAGCTATTTGGTCGATTATACAGGTGGTCCTATGGCCGGCAGCAATTACTCGGTGCGTTTGAATCTTGTCGGCAACATGACCACCCATCTCTTTAAGATGCGCCTTGCCAAAAGCCAAATTTCGATTGCCGCACATGGTTACGCCAAGGGCGAAGGAAAATTCTACCTGTTTCGTTACGAAAGTATCGGCCAGGGCGAAAACGGAAAGGCACAGTACTTCTGTTTGGCGTCAGAAACAACCGAGGCTCAAATGAGGGCTGTTGATGAGAATGGTTCGGCAACCGTTCCGGCAAATTGTGCAGATCTCGCCAGTGGATTGCCCGCCAAAAATTATACGACAGATGATGAGGCGAGCAAGGCCGCTGATTTTAAAGGAAAGGGCGATCTTGGCATTGGGTTGGATTACTAGGTCTCAATAAAATTCATCACCCCAGGTTCCCTCTGGAACAGAAGGCCTCTGATGATTGGCCGACGATTCGAATTTTGACAGTGGCCCATTTAACGAATGATAGTATGTCTTCACCTCTGGGGGTAAGTTTTGTTTCAGAATTCGTTTCGCAAAGACTTCAGCAACAAACTCTTTTGCGTCTCGTGAAGTATTTGCATAATTGCTCACCTTTTCCGCAACCTCAGCAGGAGGCACCAAAAAATCCTATAGGTACCTGAAGTCTGGTTTTGAGCATAAGCTTCAAAAACAGATTTTGTTGGATCAAATGGATTTTTGATTTCATCATATTTGTGAGTCTGAAGACCTGGATGCCGTGGTTTTTCTGCCAACAAATGAATTGTTTTATAAACTTGTCTGCAAAGGCCTTCTTGCTTTGAAGCTGCGCGTTTCTCCGAAAACCCCAATGCCTGAGGGATAAAAACAAACCGGAGACCAGTCTGGGATTTTCCATGTGGTCATGAAGTCAATAATTTTTAAAACACCTTATGACCAAAAAACATACAAAATTGTTATTCTTTTATTTCATGGTCAGGGAATTCTTTTCCATTCACAGAATCCATCACCCGCACTTCTTTGCATAAAAGAAAAATATGACTGCAAAATACAGTAACTGACAAGAATTTGGCCAATCTCCGGGAGTCCGGATTATGCTCCCGCAAAAAGTGGAACAGACCATGCATGACAAATCATATCAGCAATAATTTGTGGATGCCGATAACTGTTCAACATAACTGAATAAAAAGCAAACTCAGCTAAAATATTGAGATTTTTAAAACTCAATTTGCGAGAAAATATTAAAATGGAGGTAATAATGAAAAACAAGTTCTTCTCAATCTTAAAAGGAACCCTGAAGGAAAAAGCAAAATCAAAGTTGCTGGGAAAGTCCGGTTTCACCTTGATAGAGCTGATGATTGTCATGTCCATCATGAGCGTCGTATCAGCCATCCAGATACCTTCGCTTCTAAGGGCCAGAGCCAGCGCAAATGAGGCTTCGGCCATCAGCAGTCTAAGGACAGTTGTCTCTGCCCAGGCCATGTTCTACCAGGGAGATGTGGATACAAGTGAGGAATACGACTATGCCACCAGTTTGGAAACGCTTACAAGTGCCTGCATGATGGATAATGTTCTCGGAACCGGAACAAAAAACGGGTATACTTTCCAGCAGTATCCATCGATGAGCACCTATTTTCGCCTGCGCGCCACTCCTGCCTGTTCGACCTGCGGGCTTGCCACGTATACTGTGAACCGGGCGGGACAAATTGTCAGCGAGGTTTGCGGAAATGGCATCATCGAGGGAACCGAGACGTGTGATCCGGGCAGAGCATCGACCAGCAGCACCTGCCCAATAAACAAAAGATGCAGCAATGATTGCCACTGCCGGTCAGCGACAATGGCGCCCAGCGAGGTTAACCTGATATGCCTGCTTCGGCAGGCTGAACTTGAGGCAACCGCTGTCGCCGAGCAGTCAAATACAGATACACAGATCAGAAGGGAGGCACTTTCAGTGCTGAGTCTTCTTAACGAGGCGACAGGATATCGCGGTGTGAGGGGGGCACAGAGACTTTTGGCAAGTCCGCTTGCCAGTCAGATTATCTTTGGAATGCTGGACCGCAACGGCGACCGCAAGCTGGATATTAACGAGCTTTCCGGGTCGGCAATCCTGAGGGTGGCAAGAGAGGCGGCGCTCAAGCTGTCGCTCACAAGCGAAAAGGTTGAGACAGATTCAGCGCGGCTG
>JADFZC010000539.1 GCA_015232735.1 Oligoflexales bacterium
GCTGAAATCGGTCTGAAGCGGTTTGCTGCCTGAATTTGTCGGGAGCTGGACCGAATTTGTTTCTGAAGGCTGTGATGTCTGGACACCGCTTTGGGACGGTGTTTTTTGGGAAGAACCTGTCTGTGGCACCACGCTTTGTATGAATGCCCGAACCTTTGGATTGTTCACGTTTATGAAAAAGCTGAAAAGCGAACTTTTGGGATAGGTGTTTATTATTGGATCATCAACGTAATAGCCGGAAATTGAACCGTTCCCCTTTGTGATGCCGACGATTTCGCCTTTGCTGTTGAATAAGGGACCGCCTGAATCCCCTTTGGCCACCCCTGCGGTTTCGGGACCGGGAACGAGGCTTACTGTCAAAACAGCATCGCTGGAGTTTTTTATGATCGTGGCAACTTCGTTTGAACCTGTGTAGCGTTTGAAATCAGGGTTGTTGTTGACGCTTGAAATCTTTGTCCTGCCGTATCCAACCATGTATACCCTGTCTTTTGTAACCGGCGACATGGAGGACAGTCTGGCGACGTATCCTGCGGCCACGGAATTTTTTGGAAAGGTTATGATGGCGATATCCGAACCAAGGCTTGCTCCCGAAGTGTCTCCCATGACATATCCCGGGAAAACAGCGAATGTGGACGATACGAGTTTCTTGGCTGTCAGGGGGCCATCTGCGCTGTCATAGATCGTGGCATATGCGGCCGGTTTCGAAAGCGAACCCCTGATGCAGTGAGCAGCCGTCAGGACATGGCTGTCGCTTATGAATACGCCGGTACATTCGAGCGTTGGATTTTTTTGCGAGTCAAAGAAAAATATCGCTATTGCTGAAGGATAGGAGGACCAGTTCTCAACACCCCCAACCACGCTGAGACTGCTGTTTGTACTTTTGGGGTGACAGCCTCCAATTATAAAACCAAGTAAAACCGAAAGAAAAAAAACACACATCCGAATCATCAGTATACCTCAATCCCTAATAACAGCCTCAGATCCTGCACCGTAAAATCGTTTTTTTGAAAATAAGCAAATTAACAGACAGCAAAGGCACTCCACCGGCAGGTGTTGCACTGCAAAAGGAAGACCATTATGAAATTCATTATTTTTTAGCCGGTTGCGTTGTCTCTGGGTGTTAATAAATTGGACGTTTGGCCGTTTTGTTAATATTAATAATCACTTCTTCTCGTAGGTGTAAGCTTCCTGGCTGCCTTGCACCTGAAGGTCAATTTTGTACAGTTCCTTTGTGTTTCTGTTGATGTACCATGTGACATCCACCGTAGTTTTGTCCGAGGATACCGGCATGGATTTTTTCAGGATGCCTGCCGTACCTCCATCTATCACGGTAACCTCTGAAGGCGGAAGCGTGCATTTATAGCTGCCCGAAAGCGCCCTGTCGCTTTCCACGGACGAGGAAAGGATATCGATGCTTATCTGGGATTTAAGTTTTATTACATATTTTTCCCCGGTTTGAAGCGAAATCTCCTTTTGTCCCGCAACTGATTTGGAGCTTGTTACCGTAAACGCGTCATTTTTCTGACCGTCGATATTTCTGGCAAACGCCCCCTCGATGTTTTCCGCAAATGGGGACCCGCATGCGGCAATAAGGTATGTAAAGATCTCCTTCTCCCTTCCTGACGATGACGACGCTGACGCGGTGCTCATGCTGTCGGGCTGTGTACTTTTGTTTGTAGCCTGGGATTTGGCTGATGATTCTGTCATCGTATCCCTGTTGTCGGCGATAACTGGACTCCTCTCCGTGCCCGTGGAAGAGCCTGAGCCTGAAGCTGGCTGGGCTGCCGGAGGAACGTCTCCGTTTTCCAAAGGCGCGTTGTCGCTGGCTATGGGCTCGTATGAAGATTTAGCCTTGTCGTTGGTTTCCTCATTGCGTTTTTGGGGCCTGTTTCCGTTTCCAACATCTGTTCCGCTGACCGAGAGATTTCCTTTTGTACAGGAAAAAAAGGTGGAAACTATGAATACAAGACATGCGGCCATACCACTATTGGTCAAAAATTTTCTAGAGGTAATCATTTCCTTGTCCTTTTCGTCTGAGGGTACATCTGTAAATTAACCTGGATAACGCTGTCGCAACTTTTGTCGCTTGAAATCTGCATTGCCCACAGGTGGAGATTCTGGCGAAACTCCTTCAGCTTATATTTTAACTCCTCGAAGGAGCTTTCAGGAAGCAGAAAGGTTAAGGCACCGAATTCCCTGTCCTCAATCTCAAGATTTGAAAGAATCTCCTTTGCCTGTTCCAGGATTTTTCTGTGGTACTGCCTTATTGCAAGCGATTTTACTTCGTCGCTGGACGCAACCATGTTGTCGGTGGCTGCAAGCTTTCCATTTTCGTCCCTTTTAATGAACCCGTGTTTTTCAAGAAACGACAGAGCTTTCATTATATCGTTGACACTGAAATCGCCGATGAGCCTCTGGGCTATCCAGTAAGGATCCTCCCTGAAACCGTCAAGCTGGATCATTTCACGCAGGACTGGATACAGATAATGGCTTAGGTATTCAACGGTATCTGTTCCCAGTTCACGCTTTTTGGCATTTGGCGTCAGTTTTATCAGCTGATCATAATGATAGGATTTTTCGTCATCGTTGTCGGCCTGGTTCATTTTTACCAGATTGCGGAAATATTCGGCCATCTGCCCTTCCAGATTGAGAGCCGTGATGAAGCCTTCCACCGATTTCGTGCTGAGGTTCCTCTCGCCGTCTATTACAAGCTTGAGTATGTTGGGGGAACTGAAATTGCCGCTTTTTGAAAAAAGCCGGTAACTGTATCCCTTGTGGTTGTCTTTTCGAAAATGATAGTAGTCCTTAAGGTACTTTCTGTAGTCGGTATATCCGTATATGCTGAGTACCTTTGTACCAGTTCTCTCTTTTTCTTTTTTGTTGTCGTTTTTTGTCATAAATTTCCAAACAGTGTCATCTGTTTCCCCTGATGTGTATTCG
>JADFZC010000540.1 GCA_015232735.1 Oligoflexales bacterium
TAAACCAGCCAGATCGCTGTTTTGATCGGAATATCTTGGAAGCGCTGCGCCGCCAAGGTTCTGGGTATAAAGAAATGGATAATTTTTGCCGTCATACATTTTTTTTGACAGTTTAAGCTCCAGGTAAATCATCTTGGATTTATCCATCATGCACAGCCAGAATCTGCTTCTGTCCGGCTGGGTTGAACTTGCCATAAACATTTCAAAAAGATCCATTTTTGGAGGATACAGTTTCATATTTGTAGTGAAATCTGACTCAAGCGGATTGTCACGAAACACAAATCCGTAATAAAATCCGCTTCCATCATTAAGGGTCGTCTTTGGATTTATGGGATTATCTATCACTGCTGGAAGAATCACTGAATTGCTGAAGAAACTCACCTCAGTATACATACCCGCCCTGAAGTTCAGTTTCAGCACGACATAATAAAAATTAACCCTTACTATGGTCCTTACAGGGCCTGACTTATAGGCATCCAGCTGGCTGTTGACCGACCTGTGATTGGCCCTGACCGTAAGGAAATATTTCAAGTCCGCCCTTAGATAAAACACTGATGAATCGATAATGGGCGTTCTGACTTCTCTCTCTTTGTCTTTTTTAGGGCTTATCATATCGACTTTCTTTGTCATCAAATAATTTTGCGTATCAAATTCGTAATAATATCTTGACGTCGTGACATTGCCCTTTTCCTTGTCAAAAACCACGTATTTGTAGTTTGTTTTTGTCGGTTCGCTGGTCAGATGAACACCAAGAAATACAGAACCTCCTTCAATCCCCGGATTGGAATGGTTGGCAAACTTTATTTCGTATAATATGTCAGGTTTCTTGAAAGGCCATTTTTCAGGCGGTTTTGAGGGACCTATATCATTGCCCATAAACGCAAGTTCATCATACATGTCAAATATGCCATTGCCGGTGGCTATGTTGGGACTGGGCCCCTGATCCAGAACAAAATCGCCCATTTTATTAATTTCATCGATTTGAAAAGGAACAGGAAAAGCCTCCCCTGAAGGGGAAGTGGCATAAAGACCATATTTGGAAATTGAGTACAGATTTGACCCGCGTATCTTGAATGCGGGAATAATTACAGGGGCACTGTGCACCACAGCATGGCCGACATTGGGCGCAATTACCGGACATAATAATGCAGGGAAAATGAAAAACTTTTTTAAGGCATGGAAATTCAACCTTCTCTCCGTCACATTCTTTCTCAAACATTTTCCAAGACTACTATATCATAATCAAAAAAGCCGTTCATTTGAATTTGAAATCCCTACATCAGAGTCAATGCCTTTTCGGCAAGCGACCTGACCGTGGATTCTTCAGATTTATGAACCCTTGCAAAATACCTCTCACACTCGCTTTTCGTCGTATCGCCTATTGCAACCGCTGAAATATTGTCCTCCCGCAAAGCAATCTGACCTGAGGTTAAAACGATAAAGCCATCGACGGCCGAGGGGCTTGCAAAGCAGATGATGATACTGTTTCCGCCTTTTAAAAACTCCATCCTTTGACCGGAAATCGCGCAAATTGGCACAGTCTCATAAATAGCGAGATAAAAACAATTATATCCATGTGTTAATAAATGTCCGGCGATATCAAAAGACGCCTTGACAGCCCCGACAACCATGACGGAATCCGTAGGCTTCAAATTACAGGATAAAAATTCGGCCAGTTCAAGACCGCTTTTGACATTGTCCGGCCTTGATGTCCCAAGAGACAGGGCACAAAGCGCTTCATAGGTTTTCTGACAGAACGTATAAATCTTTTCCGCCGAGACCATTTTCTTTGCCAGGACAGAATCCTCTGCAGCAAACCGGACCGCCCTTGCGCTTGTAAACACAAAAATATTAAACGATTTCAATGGTATTTCGTATGCTATTTTTTTACTCTCGATACATGGGAGGTGAATTACCCTGTCCTCGATGCCTGTGAAGAGCCTTTTGTCCATCTCCCAGTCATCTTCGGAACGGGTCCAGACTATCATTTTCATGTCACTCTCTTATTACAATTACTCAAATTATAGTATTATATCTTATGTACCGGATCTGTGGAAGAACAGAGGAGCGTTAATGATTTCCTTTAAATCCGTAAGAAAAAGTTTTGCAGGAATACCCCTTTTGAAAAATATCAGTTTCGAGCTGAAGCAAGGAGAGAAAGTCAGTCTCCTTGGACCCGGCGCCTGCGGAAAATCAACCATCCTCAAAATGCTTCTGGGGCTTGAAAAGCCAGACCAAGGCGAAATCCAGTTATTGGAATGTGATATGATCAATGCCCCTGAACCTGAAAAACAGAAAACTCTCCGAAACGTAGGAATGGCCTTTCAGCAAAGCGCACTGTTTGATTTCATGACCGTCGAAGAGAACCTTAATTTCGCGATGGAAAATATGACCGATTTCTCCAAGACCAAAATGGACGAAAAAATAGAATATCTGCTTCGCACCGTCAAGCTGCCCCGAACCAGAAATATGTTCCCGTTTGAACTGTCAGGCGGCATGCAGCGACGCATCGGTGTTGCGAGAGCCCTCGCTACAGAACCTATCCTTGCCATTTTCGATGAACCCACAGCAGGACTTGACCCGGTGACCTCCACGATAATTCTCAATATGATAAACGAGCTGATTGATCTTCGCAGCGACAAATCGATGCTTGTATCCACTTCATCAGTCGAGATCGCCATAAGGTTCGCCGACAGGGTCATCATAGTTCATGAAGGAAGGATTGTTGGAGATGGCCAGTGGCGCGACCTTCTGATAAACGGCCAGGAATGGGTCAGATATTTTCTGGGAATAAGATTGAAAGGAATTGACATCAGGTACGCAAAAGAACTCCATCTGCCAAAGGAATTCATAGAAGCAAACTGGAAAACATGAGAGACTGTCTGAAAGCCTCCGATTAAAAAAAATCTAAGAGCCTGTTGAAAAAGCCGGGAATCAAG
>JADFZC010000541.1 GCA_015232735.1 Oligoflexales bacterium
TCCGACAATAATATTTTTTCTAACTCCGTTTTTATCGGCATCGGGTGTGTTTGCAAGCATTCTTATACCCTCGGCCAAAATAGCATTTATCGTTTCGGAGGTGCCGTCTATTGTTGCGCGAAGCTGAATCACAACCTGTTTTAGTGCCGCATTGCCGGACGAACTTGCAGGCGAGCCAGCAACCGCGCTTTGAAGCCAGGTATTAAAGATGCCCATGTCTCTTTCGAGAAGAATGAGCGAGGTGAGCACGCCACCCCAATCGTCAGTATTGCTGCGTAGGCTGTTATGCCCGCAAATTCCAGTTGAACAGTCCGCCTGGATGGCCGGGTTGGAATAACGCCTGCGAAGGGTTGAATTAAGCCTCACAAGTGCTGCAACATCACGCGCCTCACAGTGGTCCCTCGTGAGCGCCTCGATCGCGCAACCTATGGCGGAACCCAACGTTACGGTATCGAGATTGCGGGTGTACCTTGCATATCTTGCATTTGTAATAAACGTTACAAGCCTGTTGACGATGCTGCCCACTCCGACAAGCGCCATTCCTGCAATGGAGGAATAGGGATTAAGTCCTGCAGAGAGCGACAGGAGCTGGCTTCCTACCTGAAGCAAAAGACCGGGATTTCGTTCGACACACGTTGAGCTTCTCTCCAGCGCCGAAAAAAGGCTTTGAGAATACTGGAGAAGGTTCGAATAGGCCTCTGTCCTTCGCCTCCAGAGATCAACATCCTCGCTATTTTGAATCCCAATGAGACTCAATTTTCTCTGGGCGAGAAGATTGGTGTAAAGATCCCTTGTTGCGGGATCTGTCTCGGCATTAAGAACCGTGACTAGTTCCTGGATATCGGCCTCCATGCGCTCGCGCGATCTTGTGGTTTCATCCGCCGTCTGCAGGGACCTGATCTGACTCTCGGCCGACACGACCTGGGAAAGCGCAGAAGTCACGGCCGAGCATGAACCGTCATTTTTAATATTGTCAACAATCGCCCGCAAGGACGCTGCATTTCTTACGGCTTCCTGGGTATAACGCCCAAAGCTTGTGCACCGGGTTCCGAAAGCAGCAAATAGATCATTCGCTGGGTTATATCCGTCGTCAGCATAAACACCCCCAGACCCGAATAAAGACCCGAATAAACACGCACAAGATAAAACAACTGCCACCTGGGAAACAAATACTCTTTTCATTGCTCTCTCCTTTTTACTTAAACTTTAAGACCGGGAACCTCCTGAGCTCCTTCTGATAAATTATTAAGGAGTACTTCATACCCCCCCCCGACACAGTGAGTCAAGAGGTTTTTTAGACCTATTTTTTTTAATCGAATTGCCTCAAAATATCTGCAACTTATCCGGATATGTTATTCTATAAATGAGAACCTGACTGTCGGCGAATTATTTTTTTGACCTTTGACAAACTTCACCTAATTGGTGTATACTTGTAATAGAATGATAAATCGGGTTGAAATTAGCAGGTTTGTTCAAAAACAGCTCAAAAAGATGCCCAGGTATATTGTGGAAAATCTTGCTGCATGGGTTGATGATGTGGAGAATCGCGGACTTGACGAGGTTAGAAAAACACCTGGTTATCACGATGAACCGCTTAAGGGAGCACGCTTGGGGCAGCGATCTATCAGACTGAGCGGCTCCTACAGGGCTATTTATATAATTACAGCTAGTGGAGAAATCGAGTTTGTTTCAATAATGGAGGTAACGAAGCATGCGTACTAAAACCAAGAGCAGGACTATGACGTTCTTGGAATCAACAGCCGGGCGGCCACTTACGCTTGGAGGTATGATCGAGTCTATCCGACTTGGAGAAGACATGTCTCAGATTGACTTTGCACACAAGCTTGGAATTTCTGCCTCTCATCTCTGCGACATAGAAAAGGGGCGTAAGAGCGTTGGGGCTTCACGAGCTGTGCGATTTGCAAAAATTCTGGGACGTGCACCTGAACAATTTGTGCGTATGGCATTACAAGAGCTGGTTGATGAAGCTGGTCTTAGGATGAAAGTGGAGGTCGAGGCAGCATGAAGGAAACCGCCAGTATCATCTATAGGCTATCAAGCCAGGGGTTGGCCAGTTACCAAAAAAAACCGCCTGCGAAGAGCTGTCCCCGCAGGCGGCCTTGAAAAAAAAAACACTAAAAAAATACTACCTAAAACCAACCCCTCAATTTCGCGGCATGGGAAACCCTCTGGATCGAAATCATGTAAGCCGCATCCCTCATGAATATCTTCTTTTCCTTCGCCAGATTGTACACACCGTTGAAGGCATTCGTAAGCTTGGTGTCAAGCTTGGTAAGCACTTCTTCCTTCTCCCAGTAGTAGTTCATGTTGTTCTGAACCTGCTCGAAGTAGGAACACGTAACGCCGCCAGAATTGCACAGGAAATCCGGAATCATGAGGATGTTCTTGCTTTTCACTGTTTCATCGGCCTCGATGGTCGTCGGCCCGTTCGCGCCTTCGGCAATAACCTTCACCGAACCCTTGATCTTCGCGGCATTGTCCCCGCGGATCATGTTCTCCTGGGCCGCAGGAATGAGAACCTCGACATCCTGCTCTAGCCAGGCATCGTTGTCCCACTTTATCTCTGTACCGGAAGGAAGCTTCGTCCTATCAACAGTTCCGTACTTATCCACTGTCGCTAGAAGCTGGTTCGGATCGAAACCTTTCTTGTTGATCGCCGTAAAAGCCTTCTTCTCCTTGTTGTCCCAGCAGGAAAAAGCAGTTATCGTGCCGCCCATTTTCTGGAACAAGACAGCGGCGTACTGGGAGACGTTGCCAAAACCCTGGATCGAGGCGCGGCAGTTTCTGGCATCAAGGCCCAGTTGCTTCAAGGCCTCGCGCACGTGATATATCACACCGTAGCCTGTAGCTTCGGTACGCCCCAGTGAACCACCCGCGCCGACCGGCTTGCCTGTGATAACGCCGGGCTCGCGCCTTCC
>JADFZC010000542.1 GCA_015232735.1 Oligoflexales bacterium
AATTGTATTTTACTGTTCAGGTTTTGAAAAGAGAGTGCTGTAGGCCCAAGTTACTGTATTTGGTGAATTTGTAGCAGAAATAAAAGCATGTCACTATCCAGGTTATGGTGTGAAAAGGGTTAACGGAGCCGATTTTCCTTTTTCAAAGAGAGACAAGGACTCATCCAATAATCTTGGCTAACAATTTAATATTAAAAGAATTAATCTGATAATTTGCATTTTTCTAAAAAAGAGTGGGGTGGCTAGTGGGGATCGAACCCACGTGTGTCGGAATCACAATCCGATGCGTTAACCGCTTCGCCATAGCCACCATAACAATATTTGAGAAATGATATAGGGAGCTCAAAACCCAAAATCCCATGCACACTTATGCACTCGAGATGTCTATCTATATACTTTAATCTTTTCATACCTGCAATGTAATTTTTATTCCATATTCCTGCAGTCAATCACGAGATTCCTCTATAAAAAGAGAAACATGGCTTTCTAAATACCTCATGGAAATTGAATTTATATTTTAACATAAATTATTAAGCCTGACTTAATAAGCAAAAAGCTTTTTTAAAATCACTCTTTAGGAGCGTATATTTTATCTTCTTCTAGTCTAAATGAAATTTTTCTCTTCTGGCTCCATACTTCACCATCAACAGATACGGATACACTCACATCCAAAAGACCTCCAAATTCTATCATTTTATCAAACATATAATTTCTTAATGGACTTTCCGGACCACTTAAGAAAAACTCATAATAATATTTCTCTTTTTTATCCTTTTCAAATTTTACAACCTCCTTTAAATCTAAAGAAATTACTTTCTCCGATAAAACAAATCGACCAAAATTAACTCTTCCACCCTGCTCAATTTTTACAAATACATTTATCGTCCTATTTCCCGGAACCTCATCAAGAAAAATTCCTAATAAGACATGCTTTTTTAAGGAAGTTTCATTTGAAGAACTTTTCATTTTTATCTTCAGTTTCCTAATAGTCGGCTTTTCCGAAACCTCTTTCATCTGCGTAGGTTCAAATGCATTTAATAGTTCAGAATTCATTCTATAATTCAATTCAGAAAACCCAGAGTCTGATTTAACTATTTTTTGATTGATTGACAAAAAATCAAGTTTTGACTTATTTTTTATTCCGCTGATAGAAGTGCTAAAAGATATGCTTCTCGGTACCTTATTTACATCTGCCAATATCAAAAGTACCCTGGCAAGATGAACAGGACATGATGTATTTATTAGTCTATGAAATCCCTCTAATTTTTCAAGAGGTTCAGAAGAATTTTTCAAATACTTTACAGCTTCCACAAAGGAACTGGCCTCATTTATGGCAGCAGGTCCGGTAAAATTTACATTTAATACCTTTAAGGGATAAGACACATAATAAGGAATCCATCTAAACTTATTAAATAAGCTTTCTCTATTCATTTCTTTATTCCAGCCAATATCCTCCATCTCAAAAGCGTTTTCAAATGCACTCCATATGTCATCTTCAGTCCTCTCCAAAATTCTATCAATAATGCCTCTAGAAAAGAAAACAGCAGCATCAACGACCATTTTCCCAAGATGGGATGGTACTACATGTATATTTTTGACTTCTTCCATTGGATCAATTAGCGCTGAATTTCTCCTTCTTCTTATCAGCTCATCATTCTCCCGGACAGGAATATATGGGATATCCTCAAGTGACAATTTCGTAAACTTCTCTAAATTATCAATATAACTTCTGAACTGAATCGTATCAACATACTTACTTGATATGTTCATTGACATTAAAATACTGTATGGATTGGCCGTTCCTTCATCAATTTCATATTTCCATCCTTTTTGTGTATCCGCCTTCTTTTTAAATACATTAATTTCTGTCCTATAAAAAAAATTTGTACTATTTTCACCAACAAGTATATTCCAATTCTTATCTTCGAACTTTAATTTTGATTCCAAGACGAAAAATTTTCCTTTTTCATCCTCTCCTCTAATTTCGGCCTTCTCATGTTGTGAAGCCTTGTTATTATATTGGACAAAAAGATTTCTTGACCGATCTACTGATGATATTTTACTCTCCGAAGACTTTTTAAATAAAAACTTAACACCCGTCTCAGCCTCTTTCAGGGAATACTCTTTTGCCACTGTAAAATCACCGCCAACAGCATAATTATATGCTTTTTCAGCTTGATTATTATTCAGGTCAAAGCTGTAAAGTTGATCGAATTCAAGCATCTTTGCCAATTCACCTTCAATATTTACGGGAAGAACCATTGCTGGAACTCTTACAGGCATGGGAGGAAGCTTTTCAAGAAGTGGTACATTGTTGAAAAGAGACAATGTTTTCTTATAAATGAAAAACAGTTTGCCGATTCTTGCAGCAATTCCATGTCCAAATTTTTCTGCATTAGTCAGTCCTACCCAAGCAATATTTTTTGATTTTCTTAGTACATTTATTCTATTTTCCCCTTTAAGGAAAATTGCATATGGGATTCCAAGATTAAGCTTTCCATCCTCTGATAATGAACTTGGTATCCTTTCGAGAATTTTATTGGAAACCATATCAAGACCTATTTGTATACCACCAGAAATCGAATAACTGATAATCGAGCCAATTTCCATTTTTTCGAAAATTTCCTTGTTTGCTGGAAATATGAAAGGGGTTTTTGCCTGCTGCAATGGATCGTATAATTCATTCGGATTAAACGAAGGAGGCAATATTTCTGTAATAAACGGAAGTAATCCAAACCAGTTATTTATTAGCGATCTCCATAGCGGGAGTGTATGACTGTTTGCCAGCCGTCTTCCATCAGAACGCATATACATCTGTAAAATATTTATTTTACTGTCAATGCCAAGATTGATCGGCAATTCAGCAATTTCTGCAAATGGTTTTAAATAACTTGGCCCTATGCTAAATCGATCTGCTACGACATAACTGCCA
>JADFZC010000543.1 GCA_015232735.1 Oligoflexales bacterium
CCAGTTTTTTTAACCGGGCATGTGCCAAAAAATGGCTGGTTATTTGCATTGTTCATAATTTAAGATGGAAGAATCTTGAATACGGACCAGGACCGGTCCTTCTCAATTTGGAGAAAATTTGTTATGAAGCATGGAAATAACCCAGTCAACCTTGAAAGACCCGGAAAAATAAATTTAAGGGAGATAACTTTGCCGCATGCGTTATCTCAGACAGCCAGGGAACATCCTGAGCACACTGCGCTTGTCTTTTTTGGAAACAGGATATCGTTCAGGCACCTTGACGAAATGGCAAGCAGCATGGCTAGTGCGCTTTTGGATCTGGGGGTGAAAAAGGGGGACAAGGTCGCCCTTCTGATGCCGAATATGCCGCAGATGGTTATAGCGACGTATGCCGCCTGGAGGATGGGCGCGGTTATTGTGATGAATAATCCGCTATACACCGATACGGAACTTGAACATCAGCTTTCGAATTCCGATGCGACGGTTCTTGTAACGTTGGACCTTCTTTATGAAAGGATGATGGCGCTTAAAGGCAAAACCCGTATCAGGACGGTAATTGTTGCACATCTCAGGGACCATTTGAGTCCCCTTATGAAGACGGCGTTTCCGATACTTGCGAGGAAAATGCATAGAAAGGTGAAAAAGCAGGCTGGAGTTCATGAGTGGTCCGAGCTTCTGAAAAAATATCCGCCGGCGAAGATTGACTGCAGCCTCACACTAAAGGATCTTGCCTCTCTGCAATATACAGGCGGTACAACCGGCGTCAGCAAGGGGGTCATGCTTACCCACGAAAATCTTTCAGACAACGCCCAGCAGGGCCTTGCGTGCGTTCCGAATTTGAAATCGCTTGAGACGGTGGCGATGGGTACGCTTCCAATATTTCATGCCTTCGGTCTTTTCACGCTGAACCTGTGCGTTTTGGGCGTATGGACCCTCGTGCTTGTTCCCAAGCCGGAGACAGAAATCATGATGAAAACCATTCAAAAGCAGAAAGCCACCCTTTTCATGGGTGTGCCCACGATGTTCATAAGCATGCTTAACCATCCGAAACTCAAAAAATATGATTTGTCTTCGCTTGTGATGTCGATTTCCGGAGCCGCCCCCTGTCCCGTTGATGTTATAAGAAAATTCGAGAATCTGACCGGTTCAATGTTTATCGAGGGGTATGGCCTTTCCGAGGCGAGCCCCGCAGTTTGTCTGAATCCTGTGAACGGCAGGACAAAACCTGGTTCGATAGGTCTTCCGGCACCAAACACTGAAATCAGAATAGTGGATCTGAATGATCCGGAAATGGAGATGCCGCAGGGTTCGGAGGGTGAACTTGTCATAAGAGGACCGCAGGTATCGACGATGGGCTACTACAAAAAACCTGAAGAGAGCATGATGACTTTCCGCGACGGCTGGCTTTATACGGGCGATATCGCTAGGGTCGATGAAGAGGGATATGTTTTTCTCGTGGACCGCAAAAAAGATATGATCATTGCCGGCGGGTACAAGATATTTCCAAAGGAGATAGATGAGCTTCTCTTTTCTCATCCTCAAATAGAGGAGGCCTGCACCAAAGGCGTTTCGGACCCTTATCTTGGCGAGAAGGTAAAGGTGTACGTCGTCGTAAAGCCAGGCGAGGTTCTTACCGAGGAGGAGATAGTCGAATACTGCAAACCGAGGGTCGCCCCGTACAAGGTTCCCAAATCGGTCCAGTTTGTCGATGCTCTGCCCAGAAATTCCGTTGGAAAGGTGCTCAGAAGGGAGTTACCGTAACTTCTCAAAAATTTTTTCCTGATTTTTATGAGACCATATTCATTGGAATCCTGATCTGAATCTCAAACGGAACACATTCGTCATTTACGGATGTCTTCAGGAGTGCCAGATTTATCGAGCCGCCATTGTTCTCAATACATACTTCGTACCCCTGCATTTTTTGACAAATTCACCAACTGGTCGCGGTTATTCGCAAGCAGGCGCCTCCCTCCTGCAATGAAAGTGTTGTAAGTGCCGATCCAGATATCTGCAATTTCGCCGATGATCGTCAGCTCCTCCTGATTTTTCCTGGCCAGCTGTTCCAGTTTTTTCAGTTCAGAGACATCGCGCACTGACACAAGGATCTTATCTACGAGTTCTCTTTCATCTCAATCAGATGGAGGATATCCGAAGGTTCGTCAATGGAGGAAAGAAATGTGATCTATCTTGCGACGGGTGAAGGGCTGTATATGTCTACCGATAGTGGCGCCACATGGGCGAAAAAGCCTCTGGCAAACGGGGCGAATGATACTGAGGTCAAGGATATTTTTGTTACAGATAGCACGATCTATCTTGCGACATTTACTGCAATGCAATGTGGCAAGCCATCTGCCCTCCAAGGGGGGGTCTCCTTTTCCAATGATAATGGCATAAGTTGGACACATAAAGGTCTTGCGCAGGGTCTACAATCCAATTGCATGGTGGCATTGTCGGTCGATGGTTCATCAATCTATTCGCTTTCATTCGATTCTGCCTTGAATATTTCAAAAGATGGTGGTCTTTCCTGGCAGGTCAAGTATTTAGATAACGGCTTTCATAGCCGTTTTTATGTGTCTGGAACCAATATGTACCGTGCCACCAGTAACAACGGAATATTTATTTCCAGCGATGGCGGGGCGACCTGGCTTCATAAAACGAAAAACGATGGAATCGGTGGGAACAAGGTTAACGATATATATCTCGCTGATTCAACAATTTATCTTGCGACAGAAAACCAAGTCTCCATTTCTACTGATGGTGGGAATAGTTGGTCTAATAAACCCATTCAAAATTCCAAGTCAAACGATATTATTGCCATTTCCGGAAGTGGAACAACGATTTATGCGGCTGCCCGTCTTGGCCTCTTTGTGTCAACTAACGCAGCTGAGAGTTGGGAAGAGTTAATCCATTTCGAAGATTTTTTTGAAGGGG
>JADFZC010000544.1 GCA_015232735.1 Oligoflexales bacterium
AAAACAATATAAACTTTGGAGAATAAAGAATGTTAAAAGTGAAAGACGTCATGACCACAGACGTGATTACCATCGAGGGAAATGCCACTGTCGCTTCCGCTATTCGTATAATGAAGGATAAGAAGATTCGCAGCCTGATCATCACACCAAGGAGCGCGGAGGATGCCTATGGAATTCTCACAGAGGCTGACATCGCCTACAAGGTTCTGGCATACAGTAAAAATCCCAATGATATACCGGTTCACACAGTAATGACCAAACCCTGTATCGTTGTAAATCCCGACCTGGGAGTGGAATATGCCGCCAGACTGTTTGCTCAAACCAAAATTCACCGTGCACCTGTAATCAAAGATAAGTTGCTGGGAATTGTTTCAATAACAGATATTCTTCGCAGAACGGAATGCTAAAACCATACCCCATTAAACTACCTCTGCAGTTGAAGTGGGGAAGACATGTGTCTCTCCAGCATACAAGGTCAAGTATCAGGATAAAGAAAATTAAAAATTGTTTTGCCTGTCTTCACAGCGATAGTTTTGCATGAATTCAGTAATGATATCGATTGCGGATATTGTTCCTGAATATTCCTTAAACTGCTTTAAAAAAGCCTCACCATAGATCTTCATGGAAATAGTCTTTGAATATCTCAGTTTTGGATTTATTAATAAGGCATTTTGCACTGACTGTGCAGCCAGTACAAGGTAGCGTACTGTTGATTCGACGTTATCGGCAAATCCCGCAGGTCTGATTGAACAGGCAAATACCTTGAGATCCCATTTGCCGTCGCTTTCAAGCTTAAAAGCGAACATATCCCGGAAATAGTTTAGACTTTGATATACGTAAAGAATTACCATGTATAGGTTGGCTCTGAGGAAATAGTTGGATTCGATCGGAATTTTTTGAAGATGCATGACAGCCTCGTCTATATACCTCCTTTCCTCCAAAGAGGGATGACTGAATTTTGATATGAATTTTAAGGCAATGTAGGCATCCTCGATATAATCGTCCAGTCTTCCGGATAATTCCTTCAGGACGGTATTGCCGCCTGTTAAGGCGTAAGGCTTTTCAGTTCCGGCAAGAGGAACTGCATTTTTATTTTCATCCTGTATAAGTGACATCGGAGTTGCTGTTTTTGGGAAAAGCATATCCTTGAAACCCTCAAACGAATCGATGATGTCGAATTTTGACAACCCCGCATATGACGAGGCCAGATATATCCTGGCTTCATGATCCAGAGGATCCTTATCCACGATTTCATTGAAAAGTATGATCGCCTTGTCATACTGTCTTTCGTTTAAATAACTGATGCCCTGTTCACGGACAGTCATCTCCTCCTGAATGGTCCTGCAGGCCGAAAGTCCGCCGCAGACTGCCGCAATGAAGAGCGGGAGAGAAAAAAATTCAATGATTCGCATAAACGACCTTGAAACTGTACTTCTTCGTTTTTGATGTCTCATCCGTTTCATATTTTGCCACTATGCTTCCCAATGTTTTTTCATCTTTGGAATTTGTAACTTTTCCCCCAATCTTGATATCGCTGAGACTGCTGTTTGCTTTGTCGAATTCAATGCCGAGAGGATTGAGTTCTATGAGCCTGTCGTTGCTTGCCCAGCTTATTCCATCAGGTGATTTTATATTGAGGGTTTTTGGATCTGTCTTGATAACAAGGGTACCTCCCAGCTTGACCTGACTTTTGTCATCCGTATTATTTTTGATTGTATTATGGAGATTTTGCAATTCTTTCAAGTCAAAGGCAAGTTCGAATTGATCTTCACTTCCGGATGAATCCTTGGTCTCGTAAAAGAGTTTAAAAGCCCCTTTCTCACTGTTATTGTTGTCCATGACTTTAACGGTTGCTTTGGTATCAAGGGTTTTTTTGCTGGAAGATTTATCCTTGTTGAGAATCCCTTCTATGAGAAAAAGGATCTTTGCGCTATTTTTTCCCGTTTTGATTGACCATGTGCTTTCTATTGTATGCTGGTAGTGGCTGTCATCGTTCACAACTGTTTTGCCGACTCCGACACCGCCGGCCATCTCAGCAGTGTCGGAAAAGCCGTTGCCTTCGGATATGTCATCGCCGCTCGTCTCAAGCAAATTGAAATCGGAGGTTGTGGGTCTGGTTACTTTTACAAGCAAGGTGAAGGCTTTGTTTATCACTGTAAGTCTGTTTTCCGAAAGTTTTGCTGCAAGGCTGCTTTCGGGTGTTATGACAGGATCAGGAAGCTTTTTCGATACGACCCTGCAACTTGAGAAAAGCAATGTCAATGACAAGGCGCTTATCATTTTTCTGGTATGCACAGATAACTCCTTTTCAACGTTGCTATCATATTTCCATTATACTAAAATATTATAATACTTTTAAAAAAACTGTGCCAATGAAATGAGTTGTGCGGAAATCATTTGAGATTGATTAAAGAGATTTCATTTTTTTATTGGATTTAATAATCACGTTTCCGGCGCCTGAGCGCCGGAAACCTGTCCTGGCAAGCTTCGCTTGCATAGGATCTCTCCCGGGATTTCAACATGTTGCAACCAGATCCCATATTCAGTTTATCCATGAAAATGTGTCGCTGGCATATTTCGGGCCGGCGAGGCAATTTGGGTCATGAGGTCATAAAATCATTCACGGAATATCAGCATGCTGTAACCGGACCCTATGCCGGTTCCTCTCGCAGAAGCATGTCCAAGGCGCTTTTGCACCTAGGATACATAATCATCCTGGATTTTATGCTTTGCATCAGGACTGAAGGGGCCGAGCTCAGGCACACCATACCGTCAAACGCTTCCGACCTTTCTGTGCAGACTCAGAATCTCTGCCATGGACTAGAATCAACCTCGAGGAGGATCCTTTGTCTGCCGACCAGGGAGTTTGTAAACGAAAGAAACGGGCTTGATTTCAGTATCTATGCGAAGGCGGATTCAGAGTCGTTTG
>JADFZC010000037.1 GCA_015232735.1 Oligoflexales bacterium
AGGTTTAAAGCCTCTCCTGATTCGACACCCGGTCCTTCAGGGCCGGGTTTATCAAAAGCATAGCATATTATTTTCAACATGTTACAACTTGGGCATACTCGGTTTTGTTTTCCAGGAGGCTTAGAATAGAAGTAATGCTTCGTTTGCCTAATATTCCGGCTGCCGAGACTGCCCCGGAGGTCAGAGCACCTGCGATTCCTGGCAGGGAAGTATCCGTGGAACTCAGGAACAGGCCACTTATCGGAGAGAAAGTGGAGCACCATGGTTTTTCCATTCTTTCCGGGGTGACCGGCATTCCATAAATATTGCCTCTGTAATGGCTGGAAAAATGTTCCACGCTGAGAGGGGTTGAAAGTTCATGAAATGCAACCATTTCGGAAAAGCCGGGAAACAGTCGTTCCAGGTTTTCGATGAGGACAAGGCTTATTCGGTTCTTAAGCTGCTTATATTCGAGGTCGCGTTTTGACCAGGGTTGTCCCATCCATTTTTCAAAACCTTCGTATCGCATGAAGATGATCGACTCTGCGGTATGGCGGCCGTTTCTGCAACTAGCATCCTTAAGGGAGGGGAAAGATAGAAAAGTGGCAAGTTCCTTTCCATTCACAAGCTGATCGAATCCGCATAGATTATGGTTGTAATCGTAGTATATCCAGTAATTTTCCCCATTGAGTCCAAGTTTGGCCGGATTGTCCTTGAACCCGATGTAAAGGGTTATGGCGCTTGTCCCCTTTTCTGCATTTTGTTTGATTTCCTCGCGAAAAGGTATTTCGATATTTTCTGGAAGCAGACGAATGTAAGTGCTGTAAACTCCGGTGTTTGAAATCACGACAGGTGCGTGAAAAACTTCATCCTCTCCTGTGGTAAGGTTGACGGCACGAACTCCAGTGACGCATCCATTTGAGCAGATTATCTCTTTGACATCGCGATTGCAGATAACCTCACCCATGTTGTCCTCAATTATCCTTGTGATCGAATCGGCAATTGTTCGTGCGCCCCCGACAGGGTAATATGCGCCATTCAGATAGTGACCTGCTATCATGGCATGTGCAATAAAAGCGCTTTCAGACGGAGGAAGGCCGTAATTGCCCCATTGTGCAGTGAGAAGCGCCTTCAGTTTTTGACATCTAAAATTAAGGTCAAGATAATTTTGTGTCGTCATATAGGGATGACCGTCACCGCGCATCTCAAAACAGTAGGACTGCTGGGGACGGGAGCGTCTTTCAAGTTTTGTGAACTTGGCTATGGGATAAAGGCGGCAGCATGTCTTGATATCAAAAATGTAGTTTCGTATGGCCTCTTCCTCGCCTGGAAATTTTTCTATCAGGTCGTTTTGAAACTTTAACGGGTTGCTGCTGAAACCGAAGGTAAAATCCGGAAAAACCATCTGTTCGAAAATATCGGGCATGCGCTGCCATTTTACACTGTTTTTTGTTACGGCGGAGAAGAGCCTTCCGGTAAATTGATTATCTGAGACCTCTCCGACATAGTGCAGACCGCAGTCCCAGCTGAAACCTCTTCGTTTGAAAGAATGGGTAAATCCGCCTGCGACAGCATGTTTTTCGAGTACAAGGACACGGCACTGTCTTGACTGAGCCAAAATGCTGGCTGCTGTTAGTCCGCCGAGGCCCGAACCGACAACGATCACATCCCAACTTTTTTGTCTGTCAGATTTCAAAAATTCATCTCCGTAGGCATTTTTACGCATAACTGCCATTGTCGCCATACTGACTGTTTCGTCAGATAACAGCCTGTTACATGTCCGGTGTTTACTTTAATTGATGAAACTACTTAATTCCTAAAGAGGAATTTCCGCTACAGTGTGAGAGTCCCGATACTTTTGTTTTATTGCATCTAAAAAGACCCGGATTTAATTTCATTATGTTACATCAATATGTTACAGCCAGAGACCGCATTTGTTTGCCTATCATGATATGTCCTGAGGCACTTTCGCACAATAACTTTGATTGACGGTATAGCAGTACAGGGCATATAAAAAGAATAAGAGACTGTTTCAAATACTATTTTGTGGTTTTCGGGGCAAGGTATCATGTTTCAAGAGATACGATATGGTCGTATGCATAAGGAGTTGGAACAATTTCTGAACATCTGACAGGGATATTGGAAAAATTTAGCTGCAGCGGATTGATCTTTTTATGGAAAAAAATGAATTTGTATTATCCGAAACATCGTCAGTTACATTGGATCTGATCAGGCTGGCTGCTGCACAGGCTGTTCTTCTTGGGCATGCGACCAGCATGCTTCCCATATTCAAATATGTGAAGCAACCTTTTTTTCCCACAATCCAAAATATATCAGTTCTCGTCTTCTTTATATTATCAGGTTTCATAATCCCGTACTCAACCTCGTCAAGAATGAAAAAGGATGTTAACTACAGTTTTAAAGAGTATTTTATTGAACGTTTTTCCAGGATATATTCCGGTTATCTGCCAGGCATATTATTTGTCCTTCTAGTGGACAGCTGGGTTGTAGGCAATTTTCCCGAAACCTATATCTTTCATGAGTCATTCAATATGAAGAGCTTTGTGGCAAATCTTTTCATGTTCCAGAATTATCCCATTGTTGGAAACATATTCCATATATCCACATTCGGATCAGCCAGCCCTTTCTGGACGCTGGCGACGGAATGGTGGATATATCTGAGTTTCGGATGGTTTTTTGTGAATGTACGAAAATCCCTGATTACAGGGCTGCCTGTATCTTCGATAATTGCCTTCCTCCTTTTATCAATCGTCCCTGTCTATAACATATTTGGAGGCGGTGCCGGCGGTGGACTTTCGGTTTACTGGATAATGGGATACCTAGTATATCACGTAAAATCGATTGACAGGGAAAAACCGGCGGACAACCACAGGGAGGACATTATCTTTTTTCTGTTTTTTGGATTTTCGGCCTTGGCATATGCGATAAATACAAAAAAAGAATATGATGGAGTGCTTGCCGTATTATTTACTCTTTCGCTGTATTTTCTGATTGGTTTCTGTCAATCGACTAAATTGCGTTACAGCACGAGAACAAAAAAATTGATCAAGTTCACCGCTGGATATTCCTTCACCTTGTATCTCGTCCATTACACAATTACAATTTTTTGCGTTTTCAGCTGGAAGGTCAAGATATCACCTTATTTCAAGTTTTTGATAATTATCATCAGCTGCAACGTTATTTCCGCGACAATCGCCTATTTCACAGAAATGAGATACCGTAATGTCGCCAGTTTTTTGAAGGGGAAATACTGTATTTGGGGAAAGAGCGAGTTTATCTGTTCCAACAAAATGGAAGGCAGCTGAATTCATTGGGATCGAGGAATCTCATCAGGATTTTGTCCGGAAAATAGGAAAAAACGCGCCGGTGTGGGAGAACTCAGGACAAGCTTTTCCCCAGTGACCGGATGAGTCATTTTGAATGTATGTGCATGAAGGGCAAGCCTGCCGAGCGGATTTGCCGATGCACCATATTTGAGGTCTCCGGCTATGGGGCATCCGATATCTGCCAGATGTACCCTGATCTGGTTTTTTCTGCCCGTGTACAGTCGAACATTGAGAAGGGTGAAATTTCTGAACCTTCTTTCAACCTCATAACGGGTGATTGCCAATTTGCCGCCTTCTCTCTTCAGTCCTGAGTGAACCTTGAAGTTTCTGTCTTCAAAAAGCCAGCTTTCAATCGTCCCTTTTGATTTTTGCGGTGTTCCCTCAACCAGGGCATGATAGTATTTTTCATATTCCTGCCAATGTTCTTCAAGGAGTTTTTCGGTTTCTGCCGATTTTGCCAAAAGGACAACGCCGGAGACTTTCTGATCGAGCCTGTGAACTATGAAGGCTCTCTCTCTGCCTGCAGTTGTTTTTTTAAGATAACTGTTCACCTTCCCAAACAGTGAATCTTCATTGTTTCTGCAAGTGCCTATAGAGATGATTCCGGCAGGTTTATCGACTGCGATGAGTTGGTTATCCTCGTAGAGAATGGAGATGTTTTCCTGATCGATTCTTTTTTTTCTTTTGATCTCGACTACCGCGCCTTTGGGGATTACCGGGTTTGGCTCTTTTGATGCTGTTTTGTTTATAATTATTTCAGAGTTTTTTATATCTTTTTTTGCTTTTGTGATCGAATAGCCGATTTTCTGCGTAAGCAGGGTTATAAGACAGGTCTCATTTTCAGAAATAAATTTCATATAACAGCCAGTAAAAGTAAAGGGATGCGGAGAGATACGGCCCCGAATCGTCAGGGTAAACTCATAACCGATTGCAGGCGTTAAGTCAGCTGTTTATTGTAATGAATTGTTTTGATAGGATAAAGTTCGGCTTTTTTATTAAATAAAATGTGACGTTCAGCATGACAGCGAGAGCATCTGAAATTCACTGGAAATCGTTTTCATATATCTATTAATGTAAAATCCATTTCCATCTTTGCTTTGGACTCAAAAGGCCAGGATTTGATGCATGATGAGTATTTCACGAATGTCCCAGATATTTTCAGTGAATAAATACTTTCCCCTGCCGGATGAAATCGAGATGCCTGTCAACCCTTGTGAAAATGGAGAGAGTCCGGCAGTACGGGTCACCGCTTGAAACAACGCCGACCTGATAAAATTGATTATCTACATTCCTGAAGAGTAGAGGTCCACCGGAATCTCCCGTGCAGGTATTTTTATTGCTTCCGAGGGACCTATATGTTTCATGAGTAACTTCGGATACGGGCAGTTCTACGAACCTCTTTATACCGGAGTTTTTATTAATGTCTTCTGATCTGCCATAACCGACGGCAATAAGTTTTTTCCCTGAAAGGTCAGAGTTGTCTTCGCGGACAAGTTTCATCGGGGTAATGGCCGGTTCCCCTGCGAGTTCCAATATGGCCAGGTCGTTCTCAAGTCCTTCCCGGCGATAATCTGGATGCTTTATCGCACCTGAAATTTTATAGGAGGTTACGGTCTCATATTGGGATGAACCTACCATGAATCCAAGAAATTTGATGATATGATTATCAAGACAATGGGCCGCAGTGAGGACAGTTTTGCTTTCGATGAGTGTGGCACTGCAGAACAACCTCCCATAGTATGTAAGACCTCCGACCTCCGGAAAACCAGATGTAATCTCTCCTCCTATAATCTTAGTGAAACTTTCAACTGATTTTGGATTCTGTTGGCATGCGAAAGTGAAAAAAGCAAAGATTATAAATAACCATCGGCGTTTTTTGGGCAAACCGCCATTGAATTTGATTCCCATGGTCAAAGCATTTATATTTATACGGAAAGGTCGTGGATACTCCAGATTCACTTCAATAAATTCTCCTTGATGATTTTCCGGACGTTCTATAACAAAATATGGAACATTACGCAACTGTTGAAAAAAGGACTGTCGCTGTAGCGTCACATATAGAACAGCTTTGTAAAAGTGAGACAGTAATCAATATCAGCCCGCTTCATGCAGGACTGGCATCAGTCAAACACCACAGTTTTGTTGCCGTAAACCAGGATGCGGTGATTGAGATGCAGGTAGACGGCCCTGGCCAGCACATACTTTTCGATATCCTTGCCTTTTCTGATCATATCCTGAACAGTATCGCGGTGACTGACGCGACGGACACCCTGTTCAATGATGGGTCCTTCGTCGAGATCCTCGGTGACATAGTGAGCCGTGGCGCCGATTATCTTTACGCCCCGGGCAAATGCCCTGTGATATGGGTTTGCGCCTGGAAAAGCGGGAAGAAAGGAATGGTGGATGTTTATTGCGTGTGGCAGCTTTATTAATAAATCCGGACTTAATACCTGCATATATTTTGCAAGGATGACGAGATCCACGTTATGCTGCCTGAGAAGCTCGATTTCGCGTTTTTCCTGTTCCGGCTTGTTTTCTTTATCTATGGGAAGATACTGGAAGCAAATGCCGAACTGCTGTGCTATAGGTCGAAGAGACTCATGGTTACTGATGATGATGGGGATATCGACGATAAGATCGCCGCACCTTTGTCTCCCGAGAAGATCGATAAGGCAATGATCCTGTTTGCTGACAAAAATGGCACATTTTTGCTTTTCATCAGTGAATCGGATGTTCCAGGTCATTCCAATGGAAGAGGCCAGTTTTGAAAACTCAGAAGCAATTGCCTCCCTGGGGATGTTAAAACCATCCAGTATCCATTCCATTCTGACACAGAAAATTCCCACCTCATGGTCCGTGTGCTGAGCTGAGTCGACAATGTTTCCGCCATTTTCGTAAATGAACTTTGAAATTTTTGCTACCAGACCTTTTTGATCCCTGCAGGTGCCGAGAAGTACCGCGCATGGTGTTGTGGATGGCTTGAATGATGACATGATTTTTTCTTCCAAATGTTTATTTTGCTTGGTTTACATAATTTATATAAATATAAAACTCGTATATAAAATGGTCGCAGTCAGACATACCGGATAAACTAGAGCATATGCAACCGAGGGGACGTCGGAGTCGGATATTTCATTTGCAGTTGCAAGACCCGGTGTGCTTGATGTCCCACCGCACAGAATTCCCGCAAGATCAAGGAAGTTGATCTTAAAAAGATATCTTCCAATTATGTATATTATTACCATCGGCAGGACTATGATTAACGGGGAAATGACGACATAACTGAGGTTTTCTCTTATTGAATCCAGGCTTATTGACATTCCTGTGTTTGTCCCGACCGTTGCCAGGAAAAGTGATAAACCCAGCTCCTTTAGCAAGCGGTTTGCTGTCTCAGGGATTCTCCAGATTATCCTCCATGTCTTTCCTATCTGGGATAAGATTATCCCTGAAAGAAGAACACCGACAGAGGGGCCGATTCTGAAATTTGGCACATTTGGAATGGGCAGCGGAATCATTGCGATGAAAAGGCCAAATAATATGCCCAGCGAAAATGGAACAAAGTCCATCAGACCAAATGTCTTTTGGGAGTTCCCTATGAGAGATGTCAATTCAGGCATCTGTTCGTCATAACTGACTATGATGAGACGGTCTCCATATTGTATTCGAAGTTCCGGGTCAGGACTCAGATCGATATTGCCCCTTCTTACTCGTGTTATATTCGCTCCAAATCGGCCGCTTATATTAATCTGTCTGATAGTCTTGTTTACTATCCTTCTATTTGTAACCAGCATTGTCTGGATGTGCATGTTGCCAGGCCATTCCATTTCATACTGGATGCAGCTTCCGATAAGGATCTCGGCTTTTTTATGGCATTCCTTGGGACCTACGATGACAATTTTGTCACCTACATATAATACTGAATTTGCCTTTGGAGAATAAACATGGTTGTGGTGCATGATTCTTGATATGACCGCGCCATCCAGCATCTCGATAATATTTGATTCGGCTATTGTTTTTCCTTCCAGCGATGGATTTATCACCACATAGACCTGATCGAATATGTCAGGATATATTTTTTTCTGCCCCTCACGGTGGATCGTCTTTTCATTTTCCATGTTGATCCTGGCCACACGGCGCACGAGATAAAGGAAGAATATTACCATGATGACGCCGAAGGGATAGGCAAGGCCGAATCCTATGCTTGAAAGGGAGTGTCCGCTTCTGATCCCGCTGCCATTTTTGGCAAGGTCCATTATTGTTGCAAGACCTGAGGTGTTTGTGAACGAACCGGCAAAAAGCCCGGCTAGAAAAGCGGGATTTATGCTTGTCGTGTATTTCAGTAAAAGTATGACCAGGAAAGCAAGGGTTATCTGTGCAAGTGCAAGGCCGTTGAAAAGAAGGCCGTTTCGGTTGAAAGCGGCTAAAAATCCAGGCCCAGCCTGTATACCGACTGAAAACATGAAAATTACAAGTCCTAGATCCCTGTATATTATGGGAAGCTGGAATTTCATGGCCCCTGCACCAATGCCTATGAGAAGAACGGAGGCAATTCCAAGTCCGATTGAACGGATTTTAATATAGCTTGCGATGTGTCCCAGTGAAAGGATGGTAAACAGGACTATCAGCTCGTTCATAAGAAACCCTTGTCACTAAAAAAAGGCGATGCACAGTTTTCTCTACCTAATATGGTGACACAACCTTAAGTCCGTATCCATATCTCTAGTGTGTCGATCTGGGAAACCCGGCCTTATTTTTATGGAATTTGTTGGATTTTTCACTCGTCTTAACAAATTTTGCGAACTATCAAGTCATGGTTGAAAAATAAGCAGGTTGACTTTATTGTCCAGATGCCTAAATGTTCTATATGGAGAAATTAGAAAATTTAGGTCAATTTTGCGGAAAAAACGCAGCATTGCAAAGAGAGGGGAGACAAAAATGTGCAAGTTTATCGGATATATTCTGGTTTTTTTGTTTTTGACAGTTGGCTGTGGTGATAATGGGAGTCAGGGAAAACCTCACAACATATTCGGCAAGGATGACAGGCGGGACATCTCGAGTAGCGAGTATCCATGGTCTTCGGTTGGACGGCTTGATTTTGGTTGTACCGGAACTCTTGTCGGCAAAAGGCTGGTACTGGCGGCTGCTCACTGCGTCGTTGACGCGAGGACTGGGCGTGTCAGGGAGGATATTTCTTTTTTTCGGCCTAATTACAGGAAAAATGAAAGCAATCCGTCATATGGGATAAAACATTTCTGGTATGGAACCCATTCCCCCGAGGATAGAAGGGACAGGGACTGGGCGGTGCTTCTGCTCGATGCTTCCATAGGCGAAAAATATGGATGGATGGAGGTCTCTTCCGACAACATTTCGGAGAGTCTGCCAAAGACTGTGAATATTGCCGGATATTCAATGGACAGGCAGTATGGAGAGACGCTTTCTGAACATGCCGGGTGTCAGGTCCTGACCGTTGCGGAAGGGGGAAGGCTGCTGCACAACTGCGATGGCTCAAGCGGTATTTCCGGAGCCGCATTGTACAGGATGGATGAGGCAAGGTCGAAGGCCGTGGTTTTGGGGATAGCTACGGCTGAATATCGCAAGGGATCCCCTGGTTCGGTAGTACGGGATGAGTATTCGCCCGATTATGCGAATGTAGCAATTCCATCTTCAGGTTTTTACAAGGCGGTAACCTCACTTCTTGCTTCTGTGGACAATGGTGACTCAGCTCCCGCATTGGAGGATGTTTTTGATGATGAAAACCCCAAATATGGATCGTTTCAGGATGGTTCGGGATCGATAAACGTAAGGAGTCTGCCTGAGCTTCAGGCAAACGCCCACAGGATAAGCGATGTTACCAGTCAAATGGCTCTCATTGCATACTCGTTTACTGTGAGGGATGCACCTGATTTAAGCGTAATGAAAAATATGGCCCGCGAGCTTTATGCTGAATGCGAGGTCATGAATGCCATAGGCAGGGACCTTCAAAATAATATAACAAACAATATTCCCTTTTTGATAGTAGAAAGTTACGGCCGGCTTGTCAAAATTTCCGGGAATCTTGCCAAGCATTTGAACGACAACAGGGCAAAAGTTCTCCGTTATTTTCCAGATGCGGAGGACAGAATGCGTAATTATCTAGAAGGCGAGTCTTATCTTAAGTATCTTATCTCAAAATAAAAAATACTTTAATCGGCGTTGCTGAGATATTTAGCCCATTTTCTTGAGATTGGGACAAGCTTTCTGGTATTCAGATCCATCAATCCTATAGAGAAAGATGCTTCACAGCATAATATTTCATGTTCATTATACATTTTCTGGTCGAACCGCCCGATCTTGCCTTTGTACTCAACAAGTTCATTTTCTATTGTGATTTTTTCCCCTAATCGGAGTTCCTTTCGGAATCGAAGTTTTGCTTCTAGAACAACAGGTGCTACTGCGGTTTTTTTTATATATTCGATATCCACGCCCTGTTGTTCGCACTGAGCCCATCGGGCCTTTTCGAAGATTATAAGATAGGCGGCATTGTTCATATGACCAAAAAGGTCTATGTTGTTTTTATCAACGGAGGTTTTATATTGGTAAGATACAGCCATATTGCATGATCAGCCTTATGATTCCAAATTCAGTCTTGAAGTTTGTTTAAACCATTGTACAGGGCTTCTTTCATATCCTTGGTAAAGGTTATACCAAGCCCTTCGTATTTCTTACATATCTGATCGACCTCTTTTCTGATCTTGAATTCTTTTAAATTGACAAGATTTTCGTCAGATGCGTTTGGCTTTTCTGATATTTGAGGCATTTGAATTTCTTCAGAAGACAGGCTGTCAGTTATAAAAAATTTCTTTAATTTACCGAATATACTGCTAATAAATCTGCTGCTCCATTCCCACATGCTTCCATCCTCCACCATCTTCAATTTCAGCATCAAACTCAGTTATATCAAATAAATGCAATCATTTCAGCGCCATAATAAAAATCCACTGGTTTTGGGCTCTTATTTTATCGGTATGGCCTGTCAAATCCGCGCCCCGAAAGGGAACGGAGGATATTGTCAAAGCAAAAATAAAGCCATAAATTGAAATTTGTAATATCTTGAATATTCAAGGTAATCAGACAGACTATAAACAGTTCCGGTGAAAAAAATCATTGCAAGCTATATTCCATATTTACACCTGATTTCATATATGTTAATCGCATGGTCGCGAACGATCCTACTGGATCAACTATGCATAACATACTCCTCTATTGTTGGCGAGGCCGGGGATGTTTAACTTCCCAAGGGCTCGTCATTTTTAATTGGATATATTCAGGTGCCTTTCATTCTTTCAGGATCAAACCGATTTAAAAATGCATCGCAGACTTTTCTTGAGACTTGGTGTTCGTAGAGCCTTCCGTTTTCATCGATACCTCTGATTTTGCCGTCATTTAGAAAGAGCGATGTCAGAATGAGTCCACGGTTTAAATTATCCACAGATTTTAGATCCTCCTGTGGATAGTTTTTATAAAGAGAGGATATCTCAATTCCATTATCGATGATTTGCTTGATAAAATTTATAATCCGGCCGAGTCTGAGCAGGGTAACGGAATCATCTCTTGTTGTCAGATCTGAGATTGGAAGGGCAGTGGATCTCATTTGGGAGAAATGGAGAGGCAATAGTCCTTTTTTAAGGCAGAGACTGTAATCGGCGCTGCCAGGTGCAGGATAAAAGACCGATACGCCAAGCAGCAGTTTTCTCTCGGCAAGGTAGCAAAGATCATCGACTGAATCCTCGGGGGACTGATCCGGTGCACCTACGATCATGTATACAACCGCTTTCATGGAATTGAGACCGGCCAGTTCCAGAGCCCTGTCGAGATATGCTCTTTCATCAGTACGCCTGAACCTTTTCAGCAAATATGTTTTTGAAGATCCGAGAGAAAGATTGAGGATCTTGAATCCGGAGTTTTTCATGGCAAGGACAACTTCTTCGTCCAGCGTGCGCGGCTGGAGGCCGTTCATGGCCCTTAGTTCTATCTTCCCCGCTGAATAGGTCGAACTGATTTTCTTAAGGATCGTCAAGAACCATGTTTTGTCAAGAGCCAGATTCTCATCTTCAAAGTCGATAAATCTGGTTTTCTGATTATCGATTTTGAATCTTATCTCATCCCAAACGGATGAGGCGCTCCTTAGCCTGTAGGGAACACCCGAGGGTCTTCCGATAGAACAGTAGCTGCATTCAAAAGGACATCCGCGGCTTGCAACGACCACGCTCCTTGCGCCATTCTTTTGCCTGTAAAAGGAGTGAATTACAAGTTCGTCTGCTTCATGAGGCTTTTCATCGAGTTTTTCCTTATAATATGGAATCGATTTTATTACCTCTCTTTCACCTCTTCTGTATACAAGTCCAGGTACAGATTCTATGGAAAGCTCCCCTTTCAGCGACTTGAGAAGAGAAGGCATGCAGCCTTCTCCATCCCCTCTTATGACAAAGTCAATGAAATCATATTTCATGATCTCATCAGGAAGTTCTGTCGGGTGGTGACCTCCAAGTACGATTTTTGCGTCAGGCAGAAACTTCCTGATGGTTCGGGCGCATTCAATTGCCTCTCCGCTATATGGAGTAAACAGTGAGCTGATACCTGCAAGACGCGGCTTAAGGTCCTTTGTGACTTTGCCTATATGTTCGAAACTGTATCCAAAATGTTTATAACCATGAAAAAGGCCGATAGGTGAGATGTCGATTTTTCCATAATATGGAAGAAGATAGTTCATTTCTTCAGGGAGATCGATCTTTTTGGTTTTTGATGTTGCAAGCGCATCGAGAATCGCAATGCTGAATCCCTCCCGTCTTAACGAAGACGCAATGGAGACAAGGCCATATGGATATGTCCTTTTTTGTGTCAGATAAAAATCCCTTATCGGGGGCTGTATCAATAAAACGTCAAGCATATTTTAAAATAGTCCGATCCTGCAAAGGTGCAACGAAGGAAGGATTACAACAAATCACATGTAATTTCTAGCTTTTTGAAAATTAAAGGAAGGTGAAAACCCATCCCCCTCTTTTGCAGTTGATTTTATCGATATGACCTCTGCCTTATCGAGCTTCATTTCAAAAATTCTGCTTACAAGTATCGATTGTCCGCCTTCGGACAGCTGAAGTTTCCCCTGGGCGCAAAGAAAATTCTGCCTGTTTATAATGCCCCGATATTTTTCATAAATGTGCGGCGTAAAAACAAGGTTGATGAATCCTTTCTCATCTTCCAGGGTAAAAAAGACCATTCCCTTTGCTGTCGGAGGAGCCTGTCTGACAAGAACCATACCGAATGTGGTCACAAGGCTTCCATTTTTGAGGGAAAGCAGCAGATCCGATTCTGCAACATCCCGCAAAGGATAAGGGTAAAACCAATATTCCCGTTTTATAAGTGTTGACGGATGT
>JADFZC010000545.1 GCA_015232735.1 Oligoflexales bacterium
TTTGAACTCGAACACCCAGCGCTGACCCGGGTCAAACATCAGCGTGAGCAGCCCCGTCGTGGCGAGAGTCCGAAGAGCGATGACCATACAGAATATCCCAAGCCAGAAGGAGCCCATGTCCTCCTTCCTCTGCAGAAAAATCACCAGGTTGTAAATCCCTATGATAAATATCATGGCTATGATGGCCATATTTGACTGGGCGTTGACATTGTATTGGGATGACGTCTGTTCATGGCTGCCCATCCACATCGAATACCATATGCCGCCACCTCTTGCGTCAAAATTGGACATTTGTAAAATAAGAAAATGCTCCGAGTCCCTCGAAATCTTAAACGGCCTGATCATGGGCGATCCTGCGGGAATGGCAGTGTCCCTGTTATAGCCGACCCTGCCGTTGCCGATAAACCATCTGTATTCAGAAACGCCGCCCACGGGAACGATGGCCGCCCGATATGCTGACGAAACGTCTGATATGTGCAGCCCCAGAATATCTTCCGATTTTTTCAAACCCCTGATTTTCAATATGGCGGTTCCAAAACCAAACATTCTGGGTTTTTCCGAGATATCCCCCTCAACGGTCCAGTCCCCCGGGACCTTGTGGTATCCGGCCCTGTCGAACTCGGCGGCAACACCTTCGCTGTCGGCCGGATCAATAAACTTGTTCCATGCCATCCGCCACTTTCCATCCAGTTTTACCGGGCCATCCCTGTCAAAGTCCCATCCTGAAAGATCGATCGTGCCATCTCTGGCCAGAGGGGCAGTCTTTTCCTCTCCATGTTTCTGGCACGAAACAAGAAGAGGCAGGATATAGATGAAAATATCCCTTATCAGGCGACGACAATGTGTTAATCTTCCTGTGTTCATTAAAAATGTTACCCTGGTGTATATCTGTTCGGTTAATTTATCGTCATAATTCCGGAGAATATTAGGGCGTGTTGATATTTTGGCAAAAACTGAAAATTTTTTTTTTGGATTTTTTATCCTTTGATGTCCCAAAAACCGTTTCCAATGCGTGTTTGGCACTTCTGCTGCGGTTTTTGCAACATTTCCCTGATAAAGACCAAAAAGAGCTTTTTTGATGTTTTGTCAAAAAAGCGATGCATTCTGACAACCGTCTTCTGAAAATCAGGCTGCCGGACATGCACGGGGACGGTCGCGGGAATTGTTCAGCAGGAGCCGGTGACAAACCTTGATAAATTGAATTTGCAATACGGATATGTTACGATTTTTTGCTAGAAGAAATAACTGTCAGGACAGAGTATAAGATATTGAAATTCCTTACATCACGTTACATCAAAATATCCGGTCTTTCTCTTTTATCGATCATAATCCTGATTTCCGCCTTCCTCTGCCTTTATTGGAAGGATATCGAGGGAAAACTTGAAAACACCATAAATGCAGTCCTGGGGGAAACGGAGACGAAATACGGCATCCATATTTCAAAAGGCCGGATTGAACTTGGTTTTTCAGGCATTGTCATCCCCGACGTGTCCATGGACGGAAAAATCAGCCTGACGGCAAAAAGTGTTCTTGTGTTCCTTAACTTCAACCCGTTTACATGCTTTGCCGAGCCTTTTTCTGAAATCCGGGTCGAGGGAATAAAAGCAGGATTTTCGCTTTCGGATATCAGAGACATTTCAAGACTGCTCGCAGGAATGAAAAAGAACAATGAATCCACTTCTGATGATAAGGCAGACCCCCCGCTGTCACGAAAAATCCCCGGATTTGTAAAACTCGATTTTGACCGGTTTGAATTAACAGACCCGGAAGGAAAAACTGCATTATCCATCCATGAACTGAAAGCCGCTTTTGACAGAGGCAGGTTTCTTTTCGACATCAAATTCGAGTCCATACAATACGGCGAAAAAACATTCACCGGAAAAACGGACTTGAAACTATTTTTAAAAAACGTAAACGATGAATATCTAGTGATCTTTTCAATTCTCGATGAACCTGGCACCCTTTCGCGCATGGATGGCAATTTTCATTTTTCAAGGGATTTGAGAAAAACAAGGCTGTTTGCAAAAAACATCGGATTCCCGGATGAGCTTTCGTTTTTGATTCCCAAAACGATAACCAACGCCTCGACCCTGAAATATTCAGCCGGCCTTGAACTTGATTTCGATGAGAAATACGAGGTTTCCAAATATAATCTTGCCCTGGTCTCCGCAAACCTTCACTTAAATCACAGCGCACTTGCCGAAAGCGAGATTGGACCTATACCCTTTGAAATGAATTTAAGCGGCCAGGTGAACTTGAAAAAGGGTTTCTTCAACATAAGCAATGGCGAGCTGGGTCTTGCAGGCGGGAAAGATGAAGCGGGAGAGAAACCTTTTCGTATCAAGTTCGAATTGGACAATTTCCATTACAAAAAAGATTTCAGAGAGCAGAATATCGACGCCCTGATCTCGCTTGAAAAAACCCCATGCAACAGCATTCTGCAGGGCATAAGCCAGTCGCTCATTCCAAAGATAAGCGGCTTCAGGCTTTCCGGCGACGCCGGTTTCAGCTCAAGGATCAAAATCGATCTCAAAAATCCGTCAGGATTCAGTTTCACGCTGGAAAATTTCGAGTACTCATGCGAGGTGGCACTTGCACCGGAGGAATACTCCAGGGAACGGCTCATGGCGGCTTTTCCAGACGGTGAGGGAGAAAAAAACATTTCCGTCAGATATGGCACGGGACGCCTTGCGGAAATCAGGTATGTGCCGCTGGGCCACATATCCAGGATGTTCCAAAAAACGGTGATATCGTCGGAAGACGCGGCATTCTGGACGCACAAGGGCATAGATACCGAGTCCCTTCTTGTTGCGCTCAGGATAAACCTGCAGGAACGCAAAGCCGCCATGGGAGGGTCAACGATAACCCAGCAGGTCGTAAAAAACCTGTTCCTAAGCCAGGACAAAAGCCTTTCCAGAAAAATT
>JADFZC010000546.1 GCA_015232735.1 Oligoflexales bacterium
ATAAAATCGAGAGAATTCAGGTGATTGAAACAGCATTGCCGCAAACAGAAAAAAATGGCGCCGTTCTTGTCAGCGTACTTTTGGGAAACGATGAAACCGAAAAGAACGACGATGAGCTCAACGAACTTGAAGCCCTCATGTCAACCCTTGGCATCCCTTCAGTGGGGCGAATTACCCAAAAAAGACAAAAGTATGTGGCCGGTTCGCTTCTTGGAAGCGGCAAAATCCTCGAAATCAAGGGAATGGTTGAAGCCAAAGGCGCATCCGTCGTCGTTTTCGACCAGACACTGACTCCTCCCCAGGTAAGAAACCTGGAGAAGGAAATCGGCTGTGAAATCCTTGACAGGACAGGCGTCATCCTGGAAATCTTCTCAAGGCATGCAAGAACAAACGAAGCGAAGATACAGGTTGAGATTGCCCGGCTGCAATACCTGCTGCCGAGACTCAGCGGCGCATGGACCCATTTTCAAAGGCAAAAAGGGGGCGGCGTGACCGGCCGCGGAATGGGTGAAAAACAAATCGAAATCGACCGAAGACGTGCCAGGGAAAGGATTTCCAAATTAAGAAAACAGCTTGAACAAATACAGAAGGACAAGCAGATCCAGAGAAAATCAAGAAGTTCTGAACTTCGCGTGGCTATCGTAGGCTATACCAACAGCGGCAAGACCACTGTTATGAGAGGTCTTACCAAATCCCAGGTGGAAGGGAAAAATGAGCTGTTTGCCACTTTGGATACGAACATAAAAATAATCGATCCAAGGACCAGGCCCAAAATCCTGCTTTCCGATACTGTCGGTTTCATCCGGAATCTGCCGCACAGCCTTGTCGAGTCATTCAAATCCACCCTGGACGAGGTAGTTGACTCGGACCTGCTTCTCATCATCGTGGATGTGAGTCATCAATGCTACAAAGACCAGCTTAACACAACATTGGATGTGCTTGGCGAGATCGGGGCGAGCGATGTTCCACACATTGTCGTTTTCAACAAGGTTGATCTTCTGGACGACCGCATGCTGCCGCGCATATTGACATCGGCTTATCAAAAATCCATCGTTCTTTCAGCGTTCAAACTCGATGATATAGAACGGCTCAGAAACCACATATATGACTTTTTTTGTGAAAATTTCATCGAGGAAACCCTGTACGTTCCCATAGAAGACTCGACAATTCAATCCATGATTTACAATTCATGCATGATCCTTCATACAGACTACACCGAGGAGGGTCATGTGGCATATACGATTCAAACAACAAAACCGGCTATGGAGAGACTGGTTTCGATGCTGAAATGGAGGAGAAGCCCCCAGGCCATGACGGAACCCTGAGCCTTGCCGGATAAGCGAAGGAATCGAACATGATAAGTTTTGAACTGAATTATTTTCCAGACAATTTGATAAGAAACAATCCGGATTTTTCTGAAATATTGGCAGATTTGGAAACTAAAAGCACCCTGTCAAGGGGCAAAATCAAGGATCAGATAAAAAGAAGCCTCTTCTTTTCCACAGCGGACAATTATCAGCAGGTGGATGACGCCCTTTCTTTTAAAAGAAACCTTGGGATATTCCATGATCTTGTCGTGGTTGTCGGAAGCTCTGAATTTAACACCACCCTCAAGGCGGTTACAGACACCCTGAACCATAAATACACGGGCCTTGTGTCGAGCTGCCACAGCGGAGCCAAGCCGATTATCGCATATCTTGAGGGACAGGTCTCAGAACCTGAAATGGTGGAATTTCTGGATCTTCTTGAAGAGAAGGAACCCCTAATAAACTTCGTATGCGGAAATGATTCCCTCTGTGAAATAGCTGCAAACTACAGGATAATAAAAAGTCATCTGCAAAAGAAATATACAAGGCAGGAAGTGGATCAAAGGATTATTTTCACAGCCCGTCTCAATGAGGAAAAACAAACCGGATCATGGCTTTTGGACCTGAGAAATAACGTCTGCCCCGCAAATTTTGATCTATCAATAAGGCTAGACCCTTTAATCCTGACCCTTATACTCTGCGGATTTTCCGGTTACGATTTTGTTGATGGATTTGAAAGCCTTTTTTCTATTTTTGAAAATGACGATCACCCCGATCAGAAGGCTCTGTCACAATACATAAGCACAAAATTTGCATTCTTCAGTGCCGGATACGACTGTGAACTCATATTCCGCTGCGATCAAAAACTTGAAAACTTCGGGAACTATCTTCAAAAGCTGTCCCTGTCCCAGGCTCCATTAAACGGGAAATTCCTGCAGGCGCATCTTCCGTTTTCCGATGCCCTTGAGGTCATGGCATGCCATGGTAGAGGCGGCAATGATTCAAAGATTTTCGGGAACTTCCTGAATGTCGACGAAATAAAGAATCCGGACGGAGGATATATTGAAAGGCGTCTGAGGATACCGCACATCAAGGGAATATCTGACCATCACGGATATATTGAAGGCCGGTGGCTCAATGAAGTAAAGACAGCGGCTCTGAAGGGAACTATACATCTTTTCAACGAGGCAAAAATGCCCTCTGTGTGCATAAGACTCTCACGTCTCGACGAGCGGGGCATCGCATCACTTGTCTCCTTCTTTGAGATTGCACAAAATATTTTTTCAAGGCTTTCGGGATATCAGGGATATCAGGAAAAGCCCCAAAACAGGGTTGTCAACATCAGCCATTTTCTAGGGAAATCAGGACGGAACATACCTTCAGGCCTCACGGTCGGTTAGGGCGTGACAGATCCCAAGCTTTTCCTATAGCTTTTCAGAAAAACAATACGGGTTGGTTCTAGCCTCACTATTTCGTATTTATTTTGATTTTTGACTATTTGGATTTTGACGTTTGACATTTGCTATGTTTTGAATTTTAAATAAAAAAATATGAAACACGTCAAATGTCAAACGTCAAAATCCAAATAGTCAAAAATCAAAATAAATGTGAAAT
>JADFZC010000547.1 GCA_015232735.1 Oligoflexales bacterium
TTTCCGGATGGATGATGCCGGAAATAAAGGAACTTTTAAAACTTTCTCCGACGGTGTCATACTGGACGTCGTTTACAGGTGGCAGCACGACAACGGTCTCTATCTTGATGAATTCCAAATGATTCAGAGATCGCCCTTTGACGTGGAGGTTCTGGCATCGACCCGCGATGACAACCTCAAGCTCAAGGTAATAGGCACCCTGGAACATTTGCAGAATCTGTTGCTCGACAGCATGGAGCATCCCGTCAAGGCCTCGGCGAAAATAGTCAATGCCTTTCCGCCAGAAACCGGAAAACGCCGCGTAATAAAGCGTGCTTTCAATCCATAATGGATCAGACATTTATGCAGCGACTTTTTTCAAAAATCTTCTGAATTGGCCTTCCGGTATCAAAACATGGAATTCAAAGGGAATAAAATCCAGACTTGCGCCGTTATCCCTGGGAACAACTTCTATAGTGCAATCTTTTTCCTTCAGATAGGAACGCACAGCCCCCATCCCCATCCCGCAGCCTGAAATCTGAGTCACATCTGATTTTGTAGACACTCCCTCAGAAAAGATCAAATCACAGATCTCCCTGATGCTTCCAGTATCGGAATTGACCATGCCCTTTTCGATTCCAAGATGTCTGAGTTTTGCCAGATTCAATCCCCTGCCGTCGTCCGAGTACTTCATCTGAAGCATGGAGCCTTTTTGATCAAATTGAACAGAAATGGTGCCCATATCATTCTTTCCTGCCTGTCTTCTCTCAATATGGTTCTCTATCCCATGGTCAAGAGAGTTTCTGATCAGATGGACAAACATATTTTTTATCGCTTCATGCAGATCAGCTGACAACTGATAGTCATTATCTTCAATATTGATTACCGGAGGCAATTTTCCAAGTTCTGCCGCAAGGCTTTCGGCTGAATCCAGAATATCACGAATGATGTCCCTAATATTGCGGAACATTCCCAGTTCAAGAGTGGAGCATGAGCTCTCAATCGACTCAACTTCGCGCCCTGTAAGATGGGATATATCAATGGAACGCAGCTCGGACAAAATTTTTTTCATCTTATCGTATGGAAAGCCACCGGACATTTCCATTTCCTGTCTGCTCCAGCCGAGTTTCTCATTGCTGATTGTCACTATGTTTTTCCTTATAAGTTCAATTTTTTCGAGATCATCAAGAAGTTCCGCCTGATCCCATGGTGCCTTTGCATCAAGAAGAACTTTGTATTTATGTTCACTTTCATGGATGGAGGAAGCCAGTTTGATAAGGCCAATGCTCCTGGCCAAAGCTTTAAGCGTGTGGTAATTCAAAAATATTTTCCTTATGGCGGCTTCATTCCATTCAGACGAGTCGCCTATGATTTCCCTATTCTCCCCTATATATTTCACGGCTGAATTCATGAATGAAATGAAATGGGGTTTTTGGATATTCAAAAGTTCAGAAATGACACTGATTTCCTCTTCACGCTTTTGGAAAACCTCCTTGTATTTTCTTATTTGGGTGACATCCCTTAAAACAACAAGAACACTCTCGACAATTTCCTCGTTGTTGACGACGGGAGCCCAATCAATTTCAATGATTTTATCCTCTCCATTTCCTCCTGGGCCTTTGATTTTGAATTCGTTTATAAGTTGAGACTCGTTGACTTTGAAATTCATTTCATCAGAGCCGAGGGCAAAACACATCGCTGAATATATCCTGTTTTTTTCATCTGCCGACAAGTAGCTGTTTTTAAAAATATATTCTATGGCGTCCTGTCCGGCGACGGCTTTTTCATCCAATATTTCATTTACGTATGGAGAAAAATCAGGGCCGATATGGCCCATATTGCCAATTGTGAGTATCCCCTGTTTTATGCTGTTTAACAATAATCTGATATTTCTCGTCTTTTCATCCACAAGTTGATCCAGGTGAACGATATGCTGCTGCAATTGCATGTTGAGACCTGAAATCTCGTTGCCCTTAATTTTTAATTCCTCCACCAGATTCTGCGTCTCCTTCACAAGATTCTTAGTCCTCTCCAAAAGGAAGAAGTTCTGTATGCTGACTGCAATCTGTGTTCCAACATGACTCAGCACGTTTTCGGAGTGTTCATCAAAAAGACCGGAAATACTGTGGCTTCCAAGATAAATTATTCCGCTTGTCTCGGTCATATACCTTAGGGGCAGGAGCATTGTGGATTTATTGTTGATTCGTGCAGAGCCGGATGTTCGCCTTACCAGAATATGGCCCAGTTCCTGGGAAAATGCCTTCTCAAGAAATGGAAGATCAATCTGTCCGCCCAGTCCCTTCAGGGATTCGTCCGTGATTTCCACATTCTTGGCATTCTTGGGTATCCATTTTTCGTTCTCTTTAATCAAAATAATGCCATGATCAGCACCTGAAATATGACATGCCGTATCAATAGCGGTCCTGAGCAGTGTCTTAAAATCGGAAATCACACTCAATTTCGTAAAAAGCTCCAGAAGAGTCGATGCTTCAAGGATATTCCGCATGACAGCGAATGATTGCGATATAGTCCTTCTGTCCGACAATTCAGGAAACATCTCATTCCTGTACTTTGACGCCTCGGTTATACATTTGACACATCTCTCGGAGTAATAGTAAAAGCCTTTGCTGTCAAAATATTTTTTGGCATTGACAAGCAGATATTCCGCATATTCAGGATCGTTTTCCATTATGTAGGTTGCAAGCAGCATCCTCTGCTCCTCCATGACCGGTACGTATCCCTTCAGCCCGGCAATGCGTATTGCCTTCTCCATGACCCTTCTTCCAATTTTTTTAAGTCCGAGTATAAAAAGCGCTTCCCCCAAAGCAAACCTGGTTTGCGATTTGAACAGTTTTACTGAAAAAAGAAAATTGGGAAGGGTAAAAAACAATGACAAAAGACCTTTAATGGGCATGCCTGATCTGGAAAATGCCTGTG
>JADFZC010000548.1 GCA_015232735.1 Oligoflexales bacterium
CAATCCCAGCTATATCCTGGAACAACCTTGATGGTCCGGTTTAAGCTCGAAATAATCGAAGTGGCCATCACCAATATTCTTTTTATCGGTCCAATATCAAAAATGTTTAGTAAAATTTAATATCGGCTGACCTGTTTGCATAAAATCCTCATCTTCCGGTATTTCTAATCAAAAATATTTACTAGAACGGATGTTTTGTGAGATTGTTAACATCTGCCGTATGGATTTCCGGATGATTTTTTCCATACTATCATATTAATATGTAGGGTTGTTATTTAAAGCAAAAGGCCTGTTTTATGACTGAAAAAAAGACACCAAGTTTCTGGAGCCCTGAAAATCTTCGCTCCATCGGTATTCTTATCTTAATTATCCTTTGTTTCCGATGGTCGGTGGCTTCGCCCTATCATGTGCCGACTGCCTCGATGGAACCGACCATCAAGGTTGGTGACAGGCTTCTGGCTTTCAAGCTTTCTTATAATTTCAAAATCCCGTTTACTGATGTTGTGGTATGGGAATGGGCCAAGCCCAAGCGGGGGGATATCATAGTTTTCAAATATCCCAAAGATCCAAGTATTGATTATGTGAAAAGGGTGGTAGGCATCGCCGGTGATAAAATCAAGTTTGTGGATGATATTCTTTACATCAATGATGTGCCGCAACCTCTCACCAAACATGATTTCGACAGATCCATATTGACCGATATCAATGACACCAAGGAGATCAAGCTTCTATTCAAGGAAAAGCTGGACGGTGTCGAACATTGGGTCATGCAAAATGAACCTGCGGTCAAAAATTTTCTAAGTCCCAACTGGCCGCCGTCGGGAGCTTATGAAGTCCCTGAAGATTCGGTTTTTGTCAGTGGAGACAACAGAGATAATTCCACAGATTCCAGGGTCTGGGGCAAGGTTCCCATGTCATACATCAGAGGAAAAGCCATATTTGTCATATGGAGCATGTACGATACACCGGAATCTACTGTACCGTCATTCAGGTTTGATAGATTCGGCCATTTTTTGAAATGATATTTAAACAGGGGTGCGGCGTTTGAATTTTATATTGACACTTTCCTTTTGACAAGATGTGAGTTTTTGAAGAAAAGGTGATTTCATTGGACGAGAACGAGTTTATTTATACGAAAGAATACTGGACCGGGGATTCAAGAGATGGAAACCTCATAAATGGCGATGGTTATCATTATTACAAGATGTCCAGGAGCGGAAAAATTTTTGAAGCCTATGAATGGTATGAGCAGGATGATGGCGTTGCCGTGGTATCTCCTCTTCCAGAGATGAAGGATGTTGATTGGATCAAGGATCTGGGGTTCGAGGATATGGAAGTTCTTGACCAGATTTCAAAACTTGATTTTGAGGCTGTCAAGAAACTTGCGAAGAGTTGACAGTGCCTTTTGTGATTAATAGATGTAGATTGATTTGTTTGCTGAGTTCCAGTAGGAGGAGGGGGCGCAGCCGGGATTTCAATCAATTTCCTCTTCTTGTATTTTCTCAAATTTTCTATGATCAAGTATGTGGTTATACCAGGATAGCGTCTGAGTGATCACCCATTCATTGGCAGCGTATTGGTTAGGCGGGATTAATTCTTCACAAAAATCCCTCAGGTCAGCGACTGATCCGTTGGGATTTGACTGAATCCACTCCTTTACGGATTTTTTAAATTTGTTAAAATCAAACATATGGTTAATTTTCCCTACCTTTCTAATAGATTATTTTGGCAATATCAATTAATCTACTGCCATGAAAGGCGCAGCTTTCTGGCTATGAAAGCAGCATCGATTAGCTGCGCATCCATCAAATCCGGAGTCGGCAAATAGTGCAGGCAGCTTTAGGCAAATTTTTCTTATCAGATTTAAGGAGCCTCGATGAGCGATATGTTAACCTTGGGAACTTTGGTAAATTTGGATGAACTTTATCATTCCGACAAATTTCCGGATATTTCACCGTTCCGGTTTCTTGGGAAGGATCTTACGGGATTTATAGAGGCTCTTTTGGATGAATTGGGAGTAAAGGATCGGCCGGTCATAAGAGGAAAGGCGCATCCCCAGGCTTTTTTGGAAGGCAGGGTGTACGTTGAGGAAGATGCTGTGATAGATCCTACCGCTTATATAATAGGTCCTGCATATATTGGCAGAAAGGCCCAGGTCAGACATGGCGCATTCATACGAGGGAGTGTCTATGCCGGACCAAATTCTGTGGTCGGCCATACTACAGAGGTAAAGGGGTCGATCTTTTTCGATGGTGCAAAAGCGGGGCATTTCGCTTATGTAGGCGATTCTATCCTTGGCAGAAGTGTCAACCTCGGCGCAGGAACAAAGCTTGCCAACCTCAAACTTAAAAAAGGCGAGGTGAGGGTTATTATTCCCGGTCACGGATCTGCGTATCCCACGGGTTTAAAAAAACTGGGCGCTTTGGTTGGTGACGAAGCGCAGACAGGATGCAATTCGGTTCTTTCACCGGGAACTATCCTGTATCCCCGTACGCTTGTATATCCGTGCGCTCATTATCACGGAACGCTTTTGGAGGGAGTGGCGCGTTAGAGGTGCGGCTGCATTTCGTTAGCGTTGTTATGGAAAAAAGCTTAATGATCGCTGAGACTCTCATTCGTGAATGATTCGTTTGCTTATTTTTAACCCATTATTGACATTACAACTGTGGCCTCGCCAGGTTAGTTCCTTTGCCTGCTGTTGGCGATCTGCCGTCAACTTTTTTGCCTATGGGCTGATGGCTGAACACTGACAACAATTTTTGTTCTGATTCCGACAGGTTATGGCGTTGTAAGCTTTATTATACCCCGTAGGGTATAAAGTTGATTTTATACCCTGTAAGGTATAAAATTGATTCTATACCCCATAGGGTATAAATTGGGATAGATATTCTTTTGAGTAAGTAATCCAT
>JADFZC010000549.1 GCA_015232735.1 Oligoflexales bacterium
TATATTAATGCGGTTTTTCTTTTTATCAGCGGCGCTTTTTTGCTGCATTTTATTTACAACCTGATACTGTTTGCAAAATTGCGGACACTGCCTTTTCTAAATTATTCCATCTTTCTTTTTTTGTGCCTTGTTTTTTTACGATATCATGGGAACGTCTATCCTTTTTCAGGAAGAACGAAAGTATTGAGTATTATGGATTACTCTGAGAATATGGGCTTTCATATGGGCTTTCCAGAGGCGACTATTATAATATTTTCGCTTTTGGGGGTAGCTCAGCTCCTTTTCATTTTGAGTTTCATTGATGTCAAATTGATTTCAAAGACTCTTTTCAGATTGTTCCATTTTTTAATTGCTTTGACATTCCTTTTTATTTCCTATTCCTTTATTCAGGAGTTCATTATCCCCAGCTTCATTTATATTCTGCTGATTTTGATGTATTCCCTGATCAATGTTGCAGTTATCGTGATGTGCTGGAAAAAAAATATCAATATTGATGCCATTTATATAATATCACATTTGTTCGTTGCCATACTGGTAAATCTGGGCATTACCATGATGATTCTGTCATATCGATTATTCTTTCTTTCAGGTCTTGATTTTGTAAAAATAGGCGGCGTAGCCTACTCATTTTTGATTTATTTCACGTTGATCAACAAAATAAGGAAGGATAGGCAGGATACACATCTGAAAGCCATAAAGTTGTCACTTTCGAATGAGATTGAGAAGGTTTCAATGTCGAATGACAGGCTTCTTTCCTTTTTCCCTTCCATAAAGGACAAGGTTCAGATCAATATCAAATACAGATCTGCATATATGGGAGATTCGTATTGGTATGGTCTCCAGCATGACGGAAAAAACAACATTTTATATATTCAAATTGCAGGATTCAAGGAAAACGGTCCAAAAACGGTCGTTTTGAAAGGTATGTTTTCCGGACTCTTTCATGGCATGGATATTTTCCACGGTAATGTAAGACCAAAGAGTATAGAACACAATTTAAGGGAAATGAAAGATCACATGGAACATGTTATGGCGATGTCAAATTTCACCAATTACGATTTTTCATCTTTGGGATTCATTGGAATTAACCTTGAAAATGGAGAGGGTGTATATCTGGGGCAGGGAAAGATAGTAAAATCATTTTTTATTAATGGCGGTTTTATTAACCTGAATTCGCCGGCACTTAAACTGAGCCGACAGTACAAGGATGGCTTTTGCATGACAAGGTTTATCCTGAATCCTGAAGATGGACTTCTGATATCAGGATACGGAATTACCGAGTATGTGGATATTTGGAAGTTAAATTATAAGGAGTTGCGCAATGTTGAAGATGGGAATGAATTATCTGCCTCAAAGATTGGTGAATCGATTATTGCAGAGGTTGAGAAAAAACTTGGCGGCAGAGATATCCATGAGGATATATGTTTTATTTTCATAAAACGTCCGAAATTTCCTGAAGTAAACAGGTAAATTAATAAATGAAGAGATTTATTGCATTACTTTTTTCAGTCATGATATGTGCCGGCGCGTTTGGCAAGGAGATTGATTTTTCCGAAAATGTCGCCTTTTATAATATATCGGAATACCTTATGGTGCTGAGTTATGAAGAAAAAGGGGATCTTGATATCTCAAGGGTCTCAGCCATGGATCAAACGCATTTCAGGAACGCGAAGTTTGCAAGCTTCAGAACACTTAAAAAACCCCTGTGGTTCAAATTCATCGTGAATAATCAAAGCGGGAGGGATCAAAACCTTGTTTTGGAGGAGAGGTTTGATTTTGCAAAATTTGCGCTATATGAACAGAATGAATGGGGTACATTTCGTATTGGGAAGCCAAAAAATTCCTCAGTTATTATGGAACCGTCATATCTTTTGACCGTAAAACCGGGAACGAACACCTATTACGTCGAACTCAAATCATGGACCTTTTTGAGCCATTACCTCAGTCTTCAGACACTGGAACGGTCAAATGCGCTGTCAAGCCAGCTCTTCATTATTCAGGAAATATTGCACGGTGCCATATTCATTATGCTTTGTCATTGTATAATCCTGTTTTTATATTTCAGGGCATGGATTTTGATGGTAATCGCCGTGCAGACATTTTTCTTTCTTCTGTATTCGTTTGTAATCGGGGGCAGATATCAATTAAAGGAAATCCAAAGCATATATCCGGTAAATTTCATAGAAAATATCGGATTTGTCAGCAATGTGCCGATCTTCAGCCTCCTTATCATCTTTTCCGTTTTTGTTTCCATGCTTTTGGCTGTGGCAGCCGCATATGATTTGAGAAGAAATGATCCTGTTCTTCACTTCAGAGTCCTTGGCATGGCGGCATTGGTGCTGCTCCTTATGCTTTATTCCTGTGTGGAACAATATTATAATGTCACCATATTCACCATTATGCTGGTTATGTTCGGATATCTGTGCTTCAGGATTGTTACTGACATTGGTGCGGGAAAACTCGAAGTCACATCGTCCGTAATCATATCGTTTATTCCACTGATTCTTTTTAATGGCGCAAATCTTTTAATGATGGATTCGGGTTACAGTTTTTCATTTCTATATTTTTTCTGGGGCAATATTGTGACCGGGTCAATACAATGCCTGTTTTATCTTATGGTCATGACGGATTTGATAAGAGACGAAAAATTAAGGATAAGGGGCGTCAATACACCTTCAGAGATTTTATCCGCTCTCCATGATATGTTGACGAAGCCTTCGATTTTGAAGCTCACTGATCCTGAACTTAATGGTGTACTGGATGTGGAACAGCATTATGAGTCATCCAGAATGGCAAGCGGAGATCTTATTGGCGCAAGGTATAACAGAAATCACGGAATATTCTTCGGATATGTGATAGGAGTTGATGGAAATGACATAATATCGGCCATAATGTCCGGAATTATAAA
>JADFZC010000550.1 GCA_015232735.1 Oligoflexales bacterium
ATTTCTTGGCGCTATCTCCGACAGGATAATCAGTTTTTCACAGTCCGGATTTGCCTGATATGAGGAAAACAGACGTCCATGACATGACTCTTCTTTTATTATCGCTGTTTTATGTGGCGGCCGTACTCGTCAGCGAAAGCTGTCTCATCGATTTGATGTTGGTATTGTTTTCACTTATGAACATTCTTTTGATGAGGAAGGTCAAATGGCGGGGAATTTCAATATTTTTTCTTGTCATGCTGCCGGCCTGCCTTTCCGTGTTTGTCTCATCGGCTCTTTTCAGCGGGACTTCCCCTGACGGCGGATCAAAAATTCTGTTCAGGGCTGCAGGTATCATTGTGGATGACAGGGCGGCCACCCTTGCACTGTTTTTGACAGTCAGATCCTTTGCCCTTGCCTATATATCATTTGTATTTGTCATCCATACGGACTTTGAAGGCGTCATCCGCTATGCGATGCAGTATCTTGGGCTTCCTTTGAGAATAGGCTACAGCCTTCTTGCGATGACAAATGCCTTCGCATTTATGAGAGGCGAACTTTATCGCATCCAGGATGCGTGCAGGATGCGATTTTTAAGGAGAAACCTTTCTCCCAAGATCATAGTTCCTCTCATGGTCGGGGCTGCGCGTTACGCCTTTGTTGCGGGGCTCAGCATGGAAATAAGGGGGCTTAATCCGAAAAAGACATTTGTAATAAAGGCGCGCAGATTGTCGACTTCGGATTTTATCACACTTATTTTGAATCTTTTTCTTTTGCTGGCCATATTCTTCTCGTATCAGCATGATTGGCCTTGAGAACGCGGGATGCTTCACTTCTCTTCGCTCACCATGACGAAGGGAACTCCGCCCCTTCGGAGAAAAATGTTGCATATTTTTACTCAAAATGTTCTAAAATTTAAATCCAATGAGATGATTGTTACCCCTTCTCATAAAATCAAGGAGATTTCGAGTTGGCTATCATCGTTCAGAAATATGGCGGCAGCTCAGTAGGTACCACGGAAAAGATAAAGCAGGTGGCAAGAACCGTCCTGGCAAGGAAAAGAGGCGGAGACGATATTGTCGTGGTGGTGTCGGCCATGGCCGATACGACCGATGTCCTCATCGCCAAGGCAAGGGAGATCGCGCAAAACCCATGCAAAAGGGAGCTCGACGCGCTCATGTCAACAGGAGAGATGGTCTCCTGTGCGCTCCTTGCGATGGCTATCAAGGATATCGGGGGTGATGCAATAAGCTATTCGGCCTATCAGATTGGGATAAAGACAAGCGGTGGTTATGGAAAGGCGCTCATAGATGATATTGACGAGGCCAAGATCAGAGCCAGCCTTGCGGAAAACAGGGTGGTGATAGTCGCAGGTTTTCAGGGTATCAACGAGGAGGGCGACATAACGACCCTGGGCAGGGGGGGGTCGGATACGACAGCTGTCGCGATAGCCGTCAAACTGAGGGGCGCGTCGGAGATTTACACCGATGTTGACGGGATATACAGCGTAGATCCAAGAAAATACAAAGCGGCAAGGAAATTGAGCGAGATAGATTATGAGGAGATGCTCGAACTTTCAAGCCTTGGCGCACAGGTAATGCATTCGAGATCGATCGAGCTGGGCCAGAAATATGGAATTCCCATATATGTGGGGCTCAGCAACAGTCCGATAAGGGGAACAACCATCAGGGAGGTAAAATATATGGGTCTGGAGAGTAAGCCGGTGACCGGTCTTGCCACGAGCGATGACGATGTCGCGGTTACAATCCGCGGAGTTTCAAACGATATCAATATCCTCTCGGATATTTTCGAGAGCATCGCGGGCAAGAGAATAAATATCGACATGATCAGCCAGACTACACCGATAGACGGGCTTGTTACGATATCCTTTACGATTCCCGAGAATGACCTTCAGGACTGTATCCAGATAATAAGGAGATTTGCTCCTGATGAAAATATCTCTATAGACGAAAGCATAACAAAATTTTCCATTGTAGGCATTGGGATGAAGACCACCTCCGGAGTGGCTTCGAGGATGTTCAAACTTTTCAGCCAGAACAGGATAGGCGTCAAAATGATTACGACATCCGAAATCAGGATAACCTGCGCAATAAACAGGAATGACAAGATGAAAGCGGTTGCTCTTGTCTCCGAGATGTTCGGCCTGTAAAATAATATATACTACAAAATATTAACAAGGAGACCCATGGCCATGCGGTTATTCGGTACTATGGAAATTCGGGATAATTCTCTTTTCATCGGCGGTGTAAGCGCTCTTGAACTGGCAAGGAGCTATGGAACGCCGCTCTATGTCATGGACGAGAGTCTTATAAGGGAAAAATGCAGGAAATATGTGGAGGCCTTCAGGGCAAAGCATAGCGGCAACAGGGTCGTTTATGCGGGCAAGGCTTTTTTGACATCGGGTATTGTCAAAATAATCCACGAGGAGGGGCTTTATCTTGATGTTGTTTCCGGAGGGGAGCTTTATACCGCCTACAAAAGCGGATTTCCCATGGGAAAGATTTATTTTCATGGAAACAACAAGACCGGGGAAGAGATCCGGATGGGAATAACCCTGAACGTCGGACGGTTTGTTGTTGATAATTTCCATGAACTTGACAGGATTTCGGAGATTGCATCGAGGGATGGCGCAAGACAGAAGATTCTTCTCAGGGTTTCGCCCGGGATAGAAGCGCATACTCACGATTATATTAAGACGGGACAGATCGATTCTAAGTTCGGTTTTCCCATGGTTCATGACAGAGCCATTGAGGCTGCGAAAAGAGCGGTATCCCTTCCCGGGGTGGAACTTGTCGGACTTCACTGCCACATCGGTTCCCAGATATTTGATACAGTCCCCTACGAGGATGCTGTAGGGGTTATGCTCTCATTCATGTTGGATGTTCAGACAAAAACCGGCTA
>JADFZC010000038.1 GCA_015232735.1 Oligoflexales bacterium
AAAATGCGCCAGCGACTAGTTATCTCACATGAAAAGCCCGAGGAAAACTGAAAAGTCAGGTATCCGCACCTGAAACCCAAACGCAAGGGAAATGACACGCTATCTATTTAATTTATAAGGATTTTTATTTTTACTGTTAAAGTAGTTTACTCCATGGCCCGATACCTTCCGCATAACAGGATTTCGGAAAACACGAATATCTTAAAAGCAAATTTTTTTGATCTTCATGGTCAATTATCAATTCATTTCATGGAGGATTCATATGAGAATCAAAAGAATCAGGATCTTTGGAGCCACCACCAGTCTGACCCTTGTTTTTGCCCTTGCGCTTTTTTCATGCGGCAAAAGCAAGACCGACGAGGACAAAAGCGAAACCGCCTCGTCCGAGACAACCACATCAAAACTTGCCGTGACTTTTCCCAGCGGACTGGCCCTTTCGGTCTTTCCACAGACCACAGGCACAGCTCTCACAGATCTCACAGAATATGATCTGGCCGATGAATCGGCCAATACGGATATCAAAAAGAAACCCATGAAGGAAAAGGCGAAGGAATCCGAGAAACTGGCCAACGGAAGGGGCGACGACTGCATGCCCGCCATCCTCAAGAAGGAATTCACAAAAGAGGACGACGAGACATGCTACGAATTTGATCAGGATATGATTTATGGAACCAGGGATGGAGGCAAGTATTTAGGGACCAAGGACGGAAAAAATGCTGACAAGGAAGCCTGCCTTGTGGGCTATACGAGAAACCAGGTGAGCCAGATAATTGCCATGATCGACCAGACCCTTGGGTTTGGCATGGCCGCCATCTGCGAGGCAAAAAAACTTAATGCCGACGTTGATCTTCCGGCCGCAGGCGAAGAGATGGATTTAAAGACCGCAATGACGACCCTTTTCGGCAACAAAATGACTGTCAGCTATGCCGCTCTGAAACGCCTTGAGGATGTAACGATAGACGGCGCAACAAGGCCCGTGTTCAGCCTGCTGCTCAAAATCATGAACAAGGATAACATTGGAAGAACCATAGGCATCACCCATTCCCCGAAATCCATAACCGACAACAGCGAATATTCAGGAACCATCTATACGAGGATCGAGGGTGAGGTAGGAAAACAGCAGGCCGGAGCAGCAGGCGCTCCACAGGCCGGAGCTGGAGCACAGCAGACACCTCCCGCCAGATTATGGGAATCTGCAATGCTGGCAACAACAACCACGGCGGCCACATCAACTGTACCGGCCGCAACAACCACAGTAGCCACATCAACTGTACCGGCTGCAACAACTACAGCAGCTACATCAACGACAGCAGGCAAACCGGCACAACCGGCACAACCTGCACAACCGGCACAGCCTGCCAAGCCAGCCGCACCCGCACCGACTGAAAAACCGAATGTTGCGGCTCCTGGAACACCGGTGGACAAGCCCCGATTCCTCAGCGTGACATATGCGAAAAAAATCACAGCCGGAAAGACAAGGGTCAAGGCCGAGCTGCGCACCGCTCAAATTGCGAAAGCCCTTGCTGATTCGGCAATAGATTCCTCGGGAGTCCTCGACTACAACGTAGGCACCTCATTCACAGGAACGGCAAACTCCGCCGACTACGGAGCATATAAAGGATATTCCCAGCCTGGTGACGTCATAGATGGAATTGCATACATTGTTTTCGACATGGACGTGGACACGAGCGAAGGCACGCTTTCATACTGGAGAAACCCGGGCGGAAGCTATTACGAGAACGCCAGGGGATTTAACATCACCATCGAAAAAGACAGTACAACCGGAAGCCTTATAGGCTGCGGAACCTCCGGGGCTGCATCTATAGACTTTGATGGAAACAAGGGAATCAGCATCAGGCGCTACATAAAAGAAGGCGGAACGCTGACACTCACTCCAAAAGGATACTGGCACCCGATGTTCCACGAAGGCAATGCCGGAACTGACGGCAACGGTTCCTTCAGGGTCAAGACCGGTCCGCAGAATATGAAATGGTACATACCAAACCTTACGGACACAAAAGTCGCAACAGCATTCGCGACCGTCAACACCGGAGGCTATGTCACCCGTCAATGCTTCAAGCAAAACGTTGCGACAGGCCTTTATGAAATTGACACGACAAAAACAACTGAAGCGGCGGGCTATGAGGTCTTCGATACAGGCAATACGGCAAATCAGGCAAAAATGATAGCCCCGCCTGATATCAAGAATGACGCCAAGCCGCCTCCAGGCACTTTAAGAAGGGACAACATCGAGAAATGATACCTGAAAGGCATGGACGCTCAAATCGAGCCGTCCATGTGAATTGTTGAAAGATCATGAAAGCCTGAAATACGCCATGATTCAGCCACCGGCTCTGCTCCAGAAATATCTACATTGGAACTTCCGTCCGAACATCAAGAGAAGGATCACCGAACAGGGTCCATGTCTGCAGCGTTATGAGGTCCGAGTTGGCACTCGATTCGGTGTACATCAGGATCATGCCGTTAAAGGCGATTCCTCCAAACGTCTTTCTTCCGCTTGTGGTATTTATCCCTTTTCCGGGGTTTTCACCGTATTTGTATCCGCCTATAAGAAGATCGTTCATGTAGTCCTGGCCCCGCATGGGCGGAACCCACGGCTGATTTATTGTCGACATAAGTGTGGCCACCGCTCCCCCGCCGGATTTCTTGAGGAAAGCCTCGGCGAACGAATCCGAACTGCCGTGGAATGCGCCGTTGACACACGCCACGGAAATAATGATTGGAAGCATCGCGCCGTTTGTGGAATTTTTTATATTCGTGTTGCTGTAACCGCTGGTTCCCCATGATGTCGCCGAGCCGTGTCCCACGTAATTAATGATACCGACACCGCCGTTTATGACATCGCTCACATATTTGTTTGTCGGATTCTTGTAGGCCTCAAAAACCTCCTTGTAGCCAAAAGGCACAAGCCTGTTGTTCTTTATGATTGCCATGTGTTCATAATCCGCCTCATCATCATCCCCGGCACCCGCTCCTTCATCCGAGGCTATGCCGAGCCCCTTCTTATACCACCCGGCTCCAATTTCGGGATTCTTTTCGTAATTGATGGTCTTTTGGACCTGGATGGTTATATCAGTCGCGTTTTTCCCGGAAAAACGCCCTACAATAAGATCAGGATAGTAATCCGATCCGACAACACAGCCGAGCATCGGGTCGGTAGGCGCGCTGCTCGGACCTGTATCGGATTTTATATCCTCCCAATCTCCCACAAGAAGCACATACAGAAGGTTGGGATTGGCTTTATATCTTTCGGCTATGAGCGTCTTGACATTCGCACCTTTCACGACCTGCGTCTTTTCAACCTTGAAGCCCTTTTCCGTTTTCCACTCGACATACGGTGCTATGGCCGCTTCATCCCTTGCGGTATAAATCACAAGGATATCGCCTGTGAGCTTCGTTTCAGAGACCTTTATCCCGGATTCTTCCGAAGAGTAATTCACAAATACGCTTTTATACATGTCGTTCATCAAAGGCAGAATCTCCTGCCCCCTCGTATTCGCCGGCAGAGGATTTACAGAAAGCGAATTGTCAGGCCTCAGCTTGAATGAAAATTTCTTGTAAACCCTGAGCACCATGTCTTCGCTGCGGTACTGAAAGGGATAAAAATAGGCGGTTACACCCCTTATGTCCCTAAGTACGAACGGAGCGCCGAGTTCCACTACATTTCCAGGATAGAATTTGTCGCTTATCGATTTATCCGAAATTTCATATGGAATTTCCGCTGGATTTTGATTTCTGTAAATCGTTCCCCTTGAAGGGATGATTGGGTGTTCAAGATTCACATCGATATATTCGGCCCCTTCAGCCATTTCAATCGTTAGGTTTCTGTTGTCCGGCGTCTGAAGCGTCATGCTTCCATAAGGGATTTCAGAAAAGCCCTTTTCCTCTGTCCTGAGTCCCCCCGAAAAATTTATCTTTGTGTATGTGGCACCGTTTTTGACAATATTATTTATCGAATATGATTTGAGTTCATAAGTGACCAGAGAAGAATCCTGCATCTTTGTCAGCTGAATGGATGTGTTGCTGTTTTCAACAAGCGGCACCCTGTCGTTTTTGATGGTTTCATCCTGGCAGGAGACCATCAAAAACGCAAGTACCGAAAGAAAAAACAAGATCCGGTGTTTTTTTTGATAAATCATAAATTTTTCCCTCATGTAGTTCTGATAGGTTAGAAAATAAGGCGGCCGCCCGGAATGAAAAGGAAATGTCTTTTCATACCGGCAGGCTGCCTTGTGAAAACAGGTATTGATTTGATGCTTATATTTTTAACGATAGCATGAGCGGATTTCGGCTGAAAAGACAGCTTATTTGCCTGGCTAGATTTTGCCTGCGTCTGCCGGAAATGAGACGTGACAGTTCAGGTCAGCAGTACTATCTGATCCTTGAATTTTCAGTCCTGGACAAACCGTATGGGTAACGTGCCTCAAGAGCCTTGCGGTACCTCTGCCGGGAAGCATGTTCCAGGTGCAGAAAATTATCGAAGACATCAGCGGACATCCACCATGCATAGCCCAGCGTTTCATCAACTGATGTGATACGGTTTGCTTCGTTGACCGCTTCCGCCGCCCGTCCCGTCTCGGCAAGAAGCTGCGCATACCGCATATGAGACTCCTGGCGGAGCGGAGATTGCCGGATTGCCTCTTTTATGTGACTTTCCGCAATATCAAACAGCGACTTGTCGCCGATTATGCGTGCCGCAATATGATATAGGGAAACGCACTGTATGCGCATTTGCACATTCAACGGATGCCTGCCAAGATACTGCTCACAGGTCTGTGAAGTCATCTGCCATATCAGTCCCCAGTCCGGCCAGCTTGATGCACGCCCGGAAACCGCCATATCGAATGCAGTGGTGGCAAAAAACACCACCTTGATATCGGAATACGGCGTCTCGAAGCCCAAAATCCTCCGTGAATAGGCGACCATCTCACCAAGCCTTCCCTCCGAACGAAGTTGATACGCGTTCATGACAAGGTTGGAACATCGGGCACCTCGAAAGGTGCCGAAATACACAAGAAGCGCGCCGCCAAGCTGAATCACGGCCACAAGCGAAAGCTGAGTCAAGGTCCGTCTCCTGAAAAGCCGATGAGTTGTTTTCAAGCGCTCATGCTTGATTATGCGCGGTTCACAGCTATCGATCATGGCAAGAAATCCAAAAACCACGCTGAGGCTTGCAGGATGATCGAAAACAAAAAAAGACTGGGAAAGATGGCCCGCAATCGCGCCCGCCGCAACGGCAAGAGCTGCCCTGGAAATGACAGACGATCTGTACATTCTCACCAAAGCCAGGACAGCCGCCACCCACTGCATGCAATAGGCGCCAAAACCAATAATTCCCTGCATTGCCAGCATATCCAGAAATTGGTTGTGGGCGCGATCAAACCATGTTTGATCTATACCAAGTCGAAGAATCCCGGGTTCATAGTGGGTATTGAATGCCGCAAAATAGTTCTCCAGTCCCCAGCCAAAAATCGGACGATCCAAAAATCCCTGCCATGCGGCTTTCCATGCGACAAGCCTGGCGTATGCGGAAAATGACGAATCCTTCCAGATTTCAGACGGGACAATGGAAAAAATTCGGCCTGTTGATGAATGTTTCATCCAGAAATCATGCAAAAACGGAAGACGAACCACAACCACGGCCATGAAAATATAAAAGACGCATACAAGACCGATCCCAATTGCCACGCGCCTTCTAATAACATTATCAGCATGAAATGCATAAACCAGCCCGGCTGAAAAAATGCTTCCGGCGATCAGCCCAAACAGCGGTCCCCTTGATCCTGAAGCCGCAATGGCCAAAAGGCAAACAGCCAGGCCCAGGAGACATAAAAGACGCCATCTCTTTTTTTCGGCGGTGACAAACAGGTATCCGAAAGCGAACATGATCAAAAGCTCGTAGTGACCAAAATAAATTGGATTGCCCAGAAGTCCGGCTGCACGGGTATCATGCCTTGGAAGGAAAGGAATCAGCTCGAAAAAAGCCTCTACCGCCACGAAGATGCCAAGAAGCACCTGAAAGACGGAAAGTGCCCTGCGCTGCCCGGGAGTTCGGAGCACGGCGCCTGCCATGAAAAAAAAGGCCACAAAATGTAGCATGGTGAAACATCCGTTCAGACGCTCCTGTCCTCCCCAAAAGGATCTGAACGGGTCAGCGGCAAACAGAGATGACAACAGGATTGAAAACGTACAGGCAATCACGCTGATACTCACCAACGACATGCTCGGACGATATGAACTGTTCAGCAAGGCAAGTCCGATATATGCGGGAACCGTCAGGCCAATTACAATCTGAAAGAAAAATATCTTCGATGCTATGAACGGAAAGACGAGCATCGGAAAATATGCAACCTGCATCGTAAGTCCGGCATATACACCAAAAATGACAATTGTTCTAAGCACCCTTTCCACGGCTTTCTCTCCATGTCCGGCCATGTCAGAAACATTCTTTAATACATGTGGCAGTATCAGAATCCGGTCAATGCATCAAAAACTGTCAAATACTCTTTTTTACTCCTTAGGCTTGAATTTAAGCAACGTTTTTGCATTATCTTCTTTTACATATTTTGCCAAGATCTTTTGCAGAGTTCCATCTGCCCTAATCTCTTTTAAAACACCTCGGAGAAATTTTATTTCATTTTCTCCAAAATGTTTTTTGGAAAAAACAAGTCCGCGTGGTACGGCTTCCTCATTGCTAAACCAATCTTCAATCTCTACCTTATCAAGAAGATTATTTTCCACCAGATATCTTGAATAGATTGTAGGTACACCAAATACTGCCTGAAATCGTTCTTTTTGAAGCATTTGATAGAGATCCTTTTGTGTTTTGACCTCTTCTAATCGCTCCTCTTTTTTCAACTTGTCTAAAAACATATCGCCTTCAGCGCCATGCTTATAAGCTCTGATCATTCCCCAGGCAAGATTTTTTTTGGCAAAAAAATCTTCTGCCGATTTTGCTTCGGCTTTTTTTAAACGGACAACATAGTGCTTTTCGGAATAGTACAATATAAACCACGCAAATTTATCCCTTTCAGGATTCTGAATGCCGCTGCCAGTAAACATGATGCCGCCAGTTTCAAGTTCATGCCATATTTTGGCACGAGTCATCACCACAAACTCAATATTAAAACCGGCTCTCTTAGCAACTTCACTGGCAATATCCTTATCGATCCCCGTATCTTTGCTTTCATCATAAAGATAACCGGATTCATAAAGTGCGAAGCTCACTTTTTCCGGCCACTTAATATCACCTGAAAAAGCGGCCCTGCATGCAAAAAAGAGAGTTATAGCGGTCAATACTTTTAGTTTAAATGACATATGATCTCCTATTTTGAAAAATAATGAAAAAAGCCTGCAAATATTTTTCATGTAACATAAAAAAAGCAGAATTAAACTTTACTATTAGGTAGCTACGACTTTGATAATCGGTGAAATAAATTCATTTTTGGGAACTTAGACAGTATAAATCAAAAATGGGATTTTCACTAGATCAGAAGAAAGATATATTGTAATTCAACTGTATAAAGTCGAATATTTTCGATTTGATTGGATATATATTGAGTAACCTTATAGGCCCCGGATCCCCTGATATCTGATACCTGCCAGATCACGGATATCTGATCGCAGACCTATAGCTTTTCAGAAAAATAATTCGGGGTATATACATTGGAATCTAAAGAATGGGTAACATTTTCCCTATGACGAGAGAGCCTTAAGCCCCTCGTCCAATCCGATTGCCTCGATTTCAGCCTTGAATTTACGTGACAGCTGCGATTTCTGGAATTTTTCAAAGGTGGTGTCAAGGATATTCTTTTTCTCTCTGGAAGAAAGTTTTTTAAATTTAACTTCGCTTACAATGATTTTGTCTTCACTCTCATCCGCATAACGCACAGAATCAAATTCAATTTCCGACTCCCAATATCTTGATGCGTCACGAAACAGGGATCTGAAGTCCTTTTCAAACATTAGCGAAGCATGATCCTGAATGATTTTTAGTTTCATGTCATCCTTATATTTGGACCATCTTATGCGGTGCGGCGAATAGCAGGTGTACCAGAACGACAGGCAATGGTCGTAGATTTTATAAACGGATCTTTTTGTACTTCTGCTGCTCTCACCAAAGGGAATCTCTCTTTCGAGAAGAGAAGCGTCCCTTAAAAGCTGGATCGGGTTGGAAAGTGACGTTTGCCTGATTCCAAGGCGGGATGCAATTTCAGAAGGTCGCACTGCGCCACGTCCCACAAGTTCAAGAATGGATCTTGCCTGTTCACCAACTATGTTTTCATCCTTCAGCACTCTTTCAGGTTCATATTCGAGACGTGCTCCGATTTCGAAATAGAGTTCATCAGCCAGCTTCAAGAGGCTTTTACCTTTTTCGACAAACTCCCAATACTTGGGTATCCCTCCAATCATTGAATAAATGAGATAACTCTCCTTTGACGCGGTATCCAGCCTCAATGCCTCGCAAAAATAGTTATACCCCAGGGGCTTGATATGAAGGATCTCGGAAGCCCGTTCATATAGTGGTGCGCTGCTCTTTAGGAAAATATCGTGCATCAAGGTTTGGGATGAACCGAGAAGGATAAGTCTCATCCCTTCCGGACAATGATGATCCAGCCATTTTTGAAGTATTGAAGGAAGTGATGGCTGGCTTCTGACCAAATATGGGAACTCATCGATTACAACCGTACATTTCTGATTTGTCCTTGCAAGCAGTTTAAAAAAATCGAGCCAGGTATTCACCTTAATATCCGGCAAAAGCGGAAATAATTCCTGGGATATCTGATCGACCTGCAACGATTCGGCTCCTTCGATAGCCTGACTGTAGAAAACCTGAGAAGTTGCTGAATTCTTCCGAGCATGTTCCATAACCAAAGCCGTTTTACCAACTCTCCTCCGACCGAAAATGACCGTGAGTTTTGACTTTGCTGAATTCAATTTATTTAACTCATTATTTCTATTAAGAAATTTCATATTCCATCAACCCATGCCTTTAATTATGTCTGATAATAATTATGTTCATCAATAATTATTGTCAGACATAATTAAAGAGAAGTCAATAAAGCAAATATGTTATTCAGGCTATTTCCATTCCACAGAATATGAAAGGGAATTCCAGACCAGATCCGCCCTGTTTCCAGGGAAAATCCGTCCCACTCCCGGGGGGGTTCCCATAAACAATAAATCTCCGGCACAGAGTTTGAAGAAGGAGCTTGCATAACAGATCGCCTGGACGGGCGACATCATCATTTCCCGAACACCGCCTGACTGCCGCTTTTGTGAATTTACCGCCAATGAAAAATCAATTTTATCCCAGTCTGGAAAATCACACAGCCTCACAAAGGGACCTACGATTGCAGAATCCGGAAACACTTTGCAGATCTCCCATGGATGACCTTCATTTTTCAGTTTAACCTGGACATCCCTCAATGTCATATCAAGACCTATTGTCACGGAATCGACGTAACTCAAAGCATCGGCCATTTCAATATTCTCACCATCGCGCCCGATTCTCAACACGATCTCGATCTCATGATGAAGCTCGCAGTCCCTTGCCCTTCCGGGAAGCGTAATCACCGCATGCGCGCCGCTTTTTGATATCTGACAAAGGGTGCTGGGGGGTTTGAGGAAAATAACGGGTTTTTCAGGAACCTTGTCACCCAGTTCCTTCGCATGTTCCAGATAGTTTTTGCCCAGACAGATGATTTTATCCACTTAAATACCTCCCATGTGCTGATATGGGCTTATTGGCATGCTCATATCCTTTTTCCCGGGAAATCTATCAACCGCCCGCACAATTTTCAAGGATGAATTTGAATATAAAGGTAAGTTACCCGGAGTAAAAATTGATCCGGATTTAAAAATCAATATTCACCATCAGCCAGGTCGATGAATTCGACATATGCATCGTGACAAAACATCCTTACAACTTCCTTTGCAGCATTCTTGTAGTCATATTGAAATGACCTGTCGACGAACGATACTTCCGGTTCAAAATTCAAGGTGTCGTTCACGCTGCATGAATATTTGACCTCATCATCCCTGAGACCTTTTATTGACCTTATAAAACTCCCCTCAAGCGACACGGAGTTTCCTGATTTTCTGATTTTTCCCTTTCTGAAATTCCAATGGTGCCCCCTCAATTTGAGCCTGTCTATGCCTGGACCGTAAAGAGTGCTGTTAACAGCTGTCGTCTCGGTAAGACTCCCATTGACATCAAAGGAGATGCCATACTGGGCAATTATCGCCCTTTTCAGGTCATCGGCAAGATTGTCCTTCACCTTTTGCGAAAAACTGCCCTTGCACAGGTTTTCCAGAGACACGAGAGAATCCTTGCTGTCGATATTGAAATATCCCGACCATGCCGACATCGATATCCTGTCGGACGAAAGCGATGTTGAAGTGAAACCGTTTCCGGCAATTTTCAGCGACGACAAAAATTTGTTTGATGTCTCGAAATTAAGCGTATGGACACAAATTCCCACATAGGCCTCTTTATCCGAAATATCCGGTTTTACAACCTCCCGCTCCTTGCCATCCTCGTCCTTTTCAATGGTTTTTACAAACATTCGGCCTTTTCCGTCTTCTATGTGCTTTATCAAGAAAAGCTGTTTAATGACGCGCTGTGTGAGGGTAAGTGTATCCACGCCGGCAACCTTGACAATATCCAAAAGGTTCCCCTCATAGCCCAGATGCACTGAAAAAGCGAACTCGGCGCCGACATCTGAATTGAATATTACCCTGGGAGCCTTGGGCCATTTAACGTCTTCGTTCATCGGCGCAGGTTCCACCATATTCACGTCGCCCACAGAGTCCTGCCCGCCGTTGACCAGTGAAAGCCCCCCAGAGGAACCGCCATATTTCTTTTTCAGGTCTGAAATGATATCTCCATGATATATCGTGAATTCCAGGGGTCCCTTGTAAGATACCTCTTCAGCCCCTCCATAAACAGCGTTGCTCGCTTTCAACGCTGAAACAGGCGGCCAGGCAGAGTCTTTTTTATCGGAAGGCACACATCCGTATAAAGTTGCCCAGATCATTAGCACAGTTATGGTCAGCTTGTTTGAAGTATGGCCCGCCTTTGTCATGGTCGATTTCCTCTCATACGGCATTTGTCACCTGTTTGTATATTGTCTAAAGGTCAAATTGGCATCATGACATATCTTGTCTATTATGCCCTCTGCGTCGCCTTCCCATCCCCTGCCAAGGTTTCTCCTTGTGTAATCAAACTCCCGTTTTTTCTGATTTCCGTCATCATATTCGCACAGATAATCAATGTCATTATCCATAAGCCCCGATGTGCTGTGCTGGAGACGTCCCCTGACTGTCACCTTTTTGCCTTCGGCTTTGATATCCGCCCCCCTCACGTTCCAGTGATGCCCTGCATATTTTATCCTTTTCAGGTTTCCGCCGAACAGGGCTGTCTTGATGATCACCTGGATCGGATCACCCCGCAGAGATGTGCCCAGTGAATTAAGCTTGCTGAGCATGGCAAGATTGAGGTCGTCCCTCGTCTGGCCTTTTACCAAGGATGAAAAAACTTCAAGACACATATTCGAGAGGCTGTCCATGGTATCCTCTTTTTGAACCTTGAAAAATGAGGAGAACCTTGTGAAACCGAGTTCATCCGCCGTTATCACATTTCCTGAAACCCCATTGCCAGATAATTTGAGGGATGACATGACGGAAAAGGTGGCTGTCACATTGGATTTGTAAACACACATGCCGACAAAATCCTGTCCGTCCACTACGTTGAGTTTTCTCTCCCCGGTCGCTGGATCGGTTTTGAATATGAGATTGTTTTCAAAACTCCTGTCGTTCGACCTTTTGACCAGAAAAATCTGCCTGTCTACACCGTACATGAAAGAAAATGTCGTTTCACTTGCCGCCTCCACTATGCTGTAAAGATCTCCCTTGATTCCAAAGTGAACGCTCGACGTATTTGTCATGCCGTCAGCGCTTGTCGCATATGTCCACGGAAGATTGGGCCATGTTATATGCTGTTTTTCCCCGGACCTTCCCAGGATGTCATCAAGAAAACCGCCCTCGCCTTTGCCCTCGGAAGCGTCAGGGCTCACAGGCTCGACAAGCGAATAGGCGGAAGAAACCGCATAATCCTGGAGTTTTTGTATAATATCTCTCTTATAATAATAAATTTTTATATCTCTTATCCTGTCATCCGCGCCTTGAGCTTTAAGTGAGGACCTTGAATCGTCATTTTTTGGCATACATGACACCATAAATTCCAGCAGAAAAAGAGCTATCAGCCCAAGCGCTCCTTTACCATTTCCAGAAATGTTCACCCTTCACCCCCTCACACTAAAATTCACCTTTTTGGCCCCTGAACTCCACATATCCGTCACTGCAGATCATGTAAATGATATCGCGGGCTGCATCTTTCCAGTTTCCTATAAAGGAATTCTGGTCATAATTTATCCTTGGCTCCACGGAATAATTTCTTGCAACCGTAACTTTCTTTGCATCTTCAATAATTTTTTCTCCGGACTGATCCGCTTTTGCCGTTACTTCACAAGAGTATTCGGCCCGGTCGTCTATCTGGCCTTTCACGCTAT
>JADFZC010000551.1:0-491 GCA_015232735.1 Oligoflexales bacterium
TTCAGGATGTTCGAATGCAACCTGGATCCCAAAAGATCCCTGTAATATGAAATCAACATGATGAGAACGGATCCCACGAACAACGCAGACAATATCAAAGATAGCAGCTTGAAGTTCTTACTGATAAGAGTTTCATCAACTATTACTCTTATGCTCAGCGGAATTGCCGCACCGAAAGCCATCTCAAAAATAAGAAGCAGAAAAAGTACACAAAAAGCGCTTTTGTACAATTTCAAATATTGATATAGGAAAGCTGCAATCTGAATAAAACCCACAACACCTTCCTTTATATTGGTATTTTGTAAAAGATCCTATACTCGCTTTGTTCGTCAGGATACATCCTAAGGCGCTAAGCCACCTGAGATGCTTCACTTCGTTCAGCATGACGGCGGGAGTTCCTGAAAGATCCTATACTCGCTTCGCTCGTCAGGATACGTCCTAAGGCGCTAAGCCACCTGAGATGCTTCACTTCGTTCAGCATGACGGCGGGA
>JADFZC010000551.1:591-2895 GCA_015232735.1 Oligoflexales bacterium
GTTCCTGAAAGATCCTATACTCGCTTCGCTCGTCAGGATACGTCCTAAGGCGCTCTGCGCGCCTTAGGACTAATTTTAAAATGTATCTGTAAAATACGCCAGAGATTATTTTCAGCAGAATGGCAAAAAGTGAACTTACTGTCTTAAGACTTCAACTCCGGTGTGATAGTAATGCCCTGATATTTCGAAATACCCCTTATTTTCATAATTTTTAAATACTGGATCGGGAAAACTGGAAGTCATGCGGTAAACAAAGCTCCTGTCATCAAATCTGATATCAATCAATTCGACACCGTTAAAACCAAAAAATTTTTTCACTCGGGGATAAAAGCACTTATAGATGCTCTCCTTGGCCGAAAAACTTAACGTTAAAAGTCCTGCCTTTGAAATTTCCGCTGAATAGGCACTGAAAGTGAATGTCTCAGCATCAGATAAAATTGTCTTCCATATTTTTTCAACCGTATCTTCCCTGATCAAAATCTCAGTATCAATTCCGACACCAAACAGCTCATTCCCGCTGGCAATGACGGCTGACGCAAACCCCCTGGTATGAGTAATGGACCCGATAAAACCCTCTGGCCATACCGGAGATCTGTCTTCCAATGATCTGACCTCAAAAAAAGGATCATATCCAATGGATTTCAATGCCTGCTTCACACAAAAGCGTCCAGCCAGAAAGTCCAGCCTTCTCTTATCGATCGCCTTTCCGAGGGTAGCCGGAAATGGAACTCCATACTCAGCAAAAAGTCCGTCATGATATCCTTCGGACATAAATTCAACAGAAAAATGGTGACATGCTTTTTTGAGTACTTTTGGACTTTCTACACTTGTGAACAAAGTAAAAATCTCCACTCAAATATTTTTTTTGCATACGGACACTATTTCAATAATAAAAGAAAAAATCCGCTTTTTTATAATTTTGCCATAACCGGCGCTTATAAAACCAATATATAAGCCGCCCGATATACCAGTTATCCTGAGGAGCGCAGCGACGAAGGATCTGTCAGGAAATATCAATATACTTTAGACAGATCCTATGCTTTTCTTCGCTTGCCAGGATAAGTCTGCGGCGAGAATAGTTCGTGACAGATCCTATGCAAGCTTCACTTGCCAGGATACGGCCCTGCCGCTGGAGGCGCCAGTGCCTAACTGCAGATTATATGCTAATATCCGAAAAATGTTAATGGAATAGCAAAATATGACAAGATTTTTTAAAAAAAAGAGATTCTGGATACTTATTATCCTTCCGCTTATTCTCTTTGTTTTTCTCATATTATACTATTACCTCACAATCGATCCTTCGGAAAAGGTCAATCAGATAAAGACAGGTTATTTTGAGATAAAAGTCAAAGACACAAAGGCATACTATTATTTCAGCAAGAAAAAGCCTTCAGCATGGGTGGGAATAAATGAGATAAGCAGGCATGCGGTCAACGCAATAGTTGTCAGCGAGGATAGCCTTTTTTATAGTCATGACGGTCTGGACAAGGAACAAATGAAATTGGTTATAGAAGGGAGCATCCTGCATAACAAGCCATGGCGTGGAGCCAGCACCATTACCCAGCAAATGGTAAAAAATCTCATGCTCACCAATGAAAGAACATTGATCAGGAAAATAAAGGAGATAATAATAGCAAAGCAAATTGAAAAGCAGCTTACAAAGAAAAAAATACTTGAAGTGTATCTTAACATTATAGAATATGGACCGGACCTCTACGGAATAAAGAACGCTTCATATCACTATTTCAACAAACACCCAAGCCAGCTCACTCCAAGGGAAGGCGCCTTTCTGGCGATGCTTTTGCCAAGCCCCAAAAAATATTCACTCTCCTATAGGCAAAAAGCTCTGACATCGTATGCTTCACGAACCATAAAATCGATTCTCAGAAAGCTTGGCGCTGCAGGATATATCTCTCAAAATGACAGGGAACTGGCCATGAACACGCCTTTTTCATGGGAGACTGCGGCAAAAGGGCTGCAAAAAGGGGAGGACGAACCTTCCTATTTTGATTCACTGTTCGGATCTGATGACGAAATCGTAAATGAAAACATGTTTCCTGAAAAAGACGCAAAAGGAGCGAAACAGGCAAGAGAAAACAAAGAGGACAGGATATTCGAGAATATAGAAAAAAGCCCCGATGGCAAAAAATCCAAATCCGAAAAAGAGATCGAAGAAGAGACACTCGAAAACCTTTTTGAAGACCCGTCCGAAAGAAGCTCCGACATACCAAGAAATCCTCCCGCCGCAGAGTAAACCCGGCCCTGAAGGACCGGGTGTCGAATCAGGAGAGGCTTTAAACCTCT
>JADFZC010000552.1 GCA_015232735.1 Oligoflexales bacterium
GTTAGCTTGAATAACCTCGCCCTGAAGGACGAGGTTTCCTTAAACTTGATGAAAACGAATTTGCACCAAAGCCATCAGAAGAACCCTGGAAAAAAGAAGGGCCAACCGCCGCCGCCCACCATCTTCGCGCACCCATTCACGCACTGCCATCTTCCGCCCCACATGTACTTGGTTTCGCCCGGGCGGATGCCCGCCTCTTCACAAGTCCTTCCATCTCTATTATAGCTTTGGCAGCTTGCGGTACCGCCGCCGGAAGAACCGCTGTCAGTCGTGGATGATGTAGTTGCATCAGGCGCCGCAGGCTGTGCCGCCTCAGGTGTGGACGATGTCGTTGCCTCGGGTGAGGACGATGTCGTTGCCGCAGGCGTCGCAGGCGGGGTCGTCGCCGCGGGCGTCGCAGGCGGGGTCGTCGCCGCGGGAGCATCCGCGTTACCTGCAGCTGCGGCTCTGCTGCTGCTTCTTGCACTTAAAAGCCACTTGTAAACGTCGCTGTTGCTGTAGGTTCGTGTCCAGGCATCATGAAACCCGTCCTTGTAAACCGTATATCCTATCGTATCAACGGGCGTAACGACTCCCTTCACCCAGCCTTTTGATTTTCCTTCCTTGCTGAACGAGGCCGTATAGTTGTCGTCGGCGCCGCCTTTTGAACCCGGATAACCATCCATGACAGACCCCTTCATATTCAGAAGCTTGTTCAAAACACGGTTTATCGTCATGTCAGGCTTGAAATCATTGTCATTGATGCAATGAAAGGCCCATATTCCCAGATTTTTCAAATCCCCGGATATTTCACCTTCCTCAACAGACGCGCTGGACACGGGAACGATGGCGGCAAGACGGCTCCAATATTTTGCCGCGTAACTCCATACACCTATTCCCCCAATGCTGAGGCCCGTGACATATATTCTTGAAGTGTCTATTGGATATGTTTCGATTACAGTATCCAAAAGCTTATCGATTTTATCCCTTTCCCACATGTCGGAGGACGTGCCGAGGCTTGGGACCAGGACAAATACGTCGGCGAGATTTTTATCTATCATGGAAAGCTTTGTCGTGTCCGGCTCCGAACCTTCAACATATAAAGGCTTCAAAGGTCCATGCTTTATATTCTTGCCTGAAAGCTGGCCCGTGACCTCGCCCCGTCCGTGCAGGAAAATCAAAATCGGATATTTTGTATCGCTTTTGTTCTTGTATTTCGGCTGATACAGGTAGTATGGATAAGGCGTGCCGTTTTTTTCACTCAGCAGCCTGGCAGCGGCCTCACCGGGGTCCGTCGCGAAAAGCCCGGCCGGGTTTTCCTCTCCTGTACGCTGCAGGCAGCCTGAAAACAACACGACAAAAAATAATACTGAAATTTTTTTCATCAGCACGCTCCCAAGATAAAGATACATACTTGTTTGCCGCCCGTTTCGACAAAAAACCTTTAAGTCTCTTTCCGCAAAGACGATAACGAAACAAAAAGCAGCGCAAAATCACCTAAGTTCTCATGACTATTCAAAATTTATACCAATACTGACCAATGGCTTTACAATAACGGTTTATGGCTTTGATTACCGGTGCGAACAGCCTTTGATTAAGCCTGCGGCACACTCTTCAAGACTGAAAAAAAGTGTCATGATTATAATTGGCGGGTATCTTTGTAAAATCTCTGTTCAGAACAGCTGACGGACCAATGCTGCGGACCCGTCTTATGGATTTTCCATTTTTTACTTCCAATAGGAGATCTTGTATTTTTTCATTATTTTGGCAATTTCGTTCCTGCCTCCAGCTTTGTCTTTCTGACCGCTTTTTCCATCCTTGCTGTTTTTTGCCAGTTCCCTGATACCTTTTGTGAAGATTTCCGCATACTCCTTGGATTTGGGATTTTGCGGCGAAAAAGCAACATAGATATTTTCTATCTCCCTGTCGAATCCCGCAGCCTTGACCCTATCCTGGACGTTCATTGATGCGGCTTTCATTTTAAAGACGTTTTCGTTTTCAAGGACGGCATCGATTCGTCCTTTGAGAAGTTTGGGCATGTAGTCCTTCTCAGGCTCCTCGCCCACAATAATTTCAATTTTTGACTCGTGAGATTTGTCCGCAATGTACGCATCTATGGACTTCCCGTATGAGTATCCCTTGACAATGCTGAATTTATTTATTTTCTCCAGAGAATCAAGTGTGTTGTACTTCCAGGTGCTCTCCGATTTGACAAAAAAACCGTTCTTGTTGACACCTATCTCCTCCTCGGGAAAGATGCATTCGGGGCAATCCCCTTTCAAGGCTCCGATGATGCCGGTGCATTTTCCATCCATTACCATAGCAACAGCCCTGGCCCATGGTACCGTCTGATACTCTACTTTATGCCCCAGAGGCTCGAATATCCTTTTCAGTATCTCTATTCCGTAACCAGGGTTCAGCGCCTCAGGATCGCAGTTATAGGGACACCATGTGTCCGCTGTAATCAGCAGGGTGTCCGAAAATACAGCTCCGGGCAGAAGACATAATGCAGCAAGGACAAGAGCGTAAAAGGAAGGTTTTGCATACATGACGATGATTCTCCTGAAATGAAAAATCCCATATTTTGCTGTCTAGAAGACTATTATAACCCAAAAATTATCCCAAGGCGTGCAATTTCCTCCATAGGTTCACGCACGCACCTATGGAATGCCGCCTGAAAGCCCTTATCGAAAAAACGGACTTGTCCAAAGAATGCCCAAAAGACGGGAAATATGGTAAAAATATGGGCAACAGTACGCATTTATAGGTCAATGGCATAAGGTTGACTGATTCCTATGCGAGAGTCATTAGGTCAATGGCACTAGATTAACATAATGATTTAATGAGATATTTCAGTAAACCCGGCCCTGAAGGACCGGGTGTCGAATCAGGAGAAGCTTTAAACCTCTC
>JADFZC010000553.1 GCA_015232735.1 Oligoflexales bacterium
ACCCAAAGGGTAAAAGATAAAAGTCGGCCGCTATAGCTCCATTTAGACTTGGTTCATTCAGCTTTTAGCTTTTGGAATTTAGCTTAAATTTGAAATTGCACGAAAATTTTCCAAATATATTAGCAGGTGGCTAAGTTTATGATCATAGCCGAAAATTGTTTTTATCCTGGAAAAAATGAAAAATCACCTAAAGGATTCAATCCGGCATTTATCGAGGATGAACTGGCAGCCACGCACAAAAACCAAAATATTTTGAAATCAGAGGCAGGGAAAACAAATGCTGTCATTCTGGAAACGTCTGAAGATCCGCCAAAAGATCCAATACAGTTTTTTTATGCTTTTTTTTGGCATAACTGGAGTGATGATTCTTGTATCAATCCTGATGATGCGGCAAATTACGATAAAGGCATTGGAATATAAAGGGATCAGCGTCGCAAATATGGCCGCCGACATCATAAAACCCGGTGTGCAGTTCGGTCTTTCCGAATTCATAGATACCCCGCTGAGGCAATTGCTGGCCAAGGACAGGGATATCAGCATGATCTTCATTATTGTGGAGGATGGAAAGGGCGCCTTTTCGATCAGCGGCAGGGAGAAGGTGAATGGAATTGAATTTCCAAAGGACTCTGAACTGTTTGACCTTGTGAAACAGAAACCGCCGCGGGAGAGGGGTGAGGTCGTCTCTTACTTTAAGGGGGATTTGTTTTCCTTTGTCAGCCGCGTCGATATCGAATCGAATGACCTTATAAAAAATGCATATCTTTTGCTGGTTCTGAATACTGACTGGATTCTCGGCGAAACTGTAAGGATTTTGGGATCCATGGCAGGTGCCGGGGTGATTGTTCTCGTCCTGGGATTAATTTGCGCCGTTTTTCTGAGCAACATAATTGTGGACCCAATCAAGGTTGTCGCAAATCGCCTGGACATGGTCAGCCAGGGTGTCATAAAGGGTGAAAACCCGGAATCAGATCGCGATGACGAGGTCGGGGCGCTCATAAGATCGAGCAACAGGATCATCAGCTATTTTGCAAATCTGATTCATGTTATTGAAGAAATCGGAAATGGTGATCTAACCCTCAAAATCAGCTCCCAGAATGAAAACGACGAAGTCTCAACCTCTATCAACAGAATGGTTGAAAAACTTCACATGCTTGTCCTGAACGTCAGGGAAATTCTCGACCAGATAGTCGCCGGGATGGGCAAGGTGCTGGCTGCAAGCCAGTCCCTTTCAAAAGATGCCAGCCTGCAAGCCTCTTCCATCCAGGAAATAGTCAGCTCCATGTCCGACATAAAGTCGCAGACAGGGAAAAATGCAGACAACACCAGCAAGGCAAATCAGCTTGCCGACAAATGCACAAACCTGGCAAAACAAGGCTACGATCAGATTACCCGGACCGTGGATGCGATGAAGGAGACGAATGCCGAAAATCAGCATATTGTGAAGATTACCAAGGCGGTCGAAAATATCGCTTTCCAGACAAACATCCTGGCGCTCAATGCCTCAATCGAGGCGGCAAGAGCCGGCATTCACGGAAAGGGTTTTGCGGTGGTGGCCGATGAGGTAAGAAATCTGGCAGGGCGAAGCTCCAAAGCCGCAAAGGAAACCGCAGAACTGATTGAAAATTCAAAGGGCAAGATAGAAAAAGGCCTGAACACCGCAATGCAGACCACGGATGCATTCAACGAAATTGTCAGCCAGATGATCAATGTGGCTGAAGTCATTTCCGAGATTGCAGCTGCGAGCAATGACCAGGTGAATGGCGTCCTGGAAGTCTCAAACGCGGTTTCGGAGGTCAATTCCGTTACAACCCGCAACCTGTCCCATGCCGACGAGACCGCGGCAGCCGTCATAAATCTTTCCAATAAATCCAAATTCCTTAAAGAAATGATTTATCAGTTCAAGCTGGAGTAGGGAAGAGGCCGGAGCAGGAGGAAGACGGCATTTATTAGTCATCAGCGGCCCTGAGATCCTTTTTCAAATCCTTTAACCCGTTGAGAAGATCATCCAGTTCCCTTTGGGACATTCCTGAAAAGGCGTTGAGGGATATCAACGCATTGAGACTGGCATCCGTTTTGCTCGCCATCCTGACCCTGGCGATAAAATCATGAGTCACATTCTTAAAATCATTCCAGATCGGTCTCAACCCATCCAATTTGAAATCCGCAACCTTTCCTTGTGCCTGATTTTGATATTGAGACAAAAAATAGCAGGAGACACATTGAATAAAAAGTTCCTCGGAAGTGAAAAAAGGTATATGGAAATAGGCTACCATGCGAAATTTGGAAAGGATTGGACAAGAGCTGCTCATCATAATCAGACCAAGCAATGATTTCAGAACATTCTGAGAGGAGCATCTCTTGAAGTAACCTCGCTTTTCGGTTTCCACAGTACAGTCCACCTCATCGAACGAACAAATACCTATAAAAGCGTTGACGACATCCTGTACATCGAGTGCCACCGGACAATAAAATTCCGTTTTCGGGTCAAGAGGACATTGCCTGCATCTGGAGAATTCCAGGTTGGTCCAGAAGGCGATGTTGTCAGGATTGGGTGCAGTCCGATCAAGATCAACCTGATATGAGAATGACCGGTCTTCAGAAATCTTTACTTTATAATTTATCAGCATATTTCCTGTCCGTTGCCGCAAAGCCTTTCCCAAGCTGATAAAGCGGAATCAGCTTTTCTTGTTCATTAATGAAAGCACCGATGAAACCGCGGAGAGAAACCCTTCAGGATAGATGGGTTTTACAAGCCAGGCGGTTATCCTGAGACTTTTTGCAATCTCCAGTTTGTTGTGAGCTTTTTCGGTGGTCAGCATAAAGATGGAAGCATTCCTGATAAGGTCCAGCTCCTTCGCTTTCTTTATCGTCTCAATTCCATTC
>JADFZC010000554.1 GCA_015232735.1 Oligoflexales bacterium
ACCAAGACGCCCAGCCTTGTATTTCAGGATGTCGATGAGCTTCTGTAGAGGATTAATCCCAAATGCCTGATATGTGTCACACTGCCCGGACAGGACACCATTTACTATGATAATATGTTGATCATGATACTATAGAGTGTCAAAGACGAAGGTCTTTGCCGCCTTATTATTAAAAAAAGCAAAAGTGTAAGCAGCAATTTAAAACATACGAAAATGCTATGGTATACTCTTGTTTTATGACTCATAACGCTATCGCTCTATTGCAGTTGTATAAACAGATTGGAAGAAATCAAAATGGATAATTTGATATTAGAAGGGAATCATTATCAGATTGGTGGCAAATTGGGGGAATTTTTCAATAGTAAAAAGACTCACTTCCCCATTAAACTGCATCGGGACCAATTGGAGTTCGGAAAAAAGAGTGCAGTCTTGTTAAATAAGCCCTTTCCCAAAGTCGGAGAGGAGATCCAAGGAATAATGGACAGAATTGATACTGATCATGATATCTTCATCTCATGGCTTTCATGTATGGGATGCTGTTTAAGAATAAGAGAAAACCATAATGTCGAAGCAAGGGGTTGAACGGCATTTTGCTTTATTAGAGACAATAAGATCTATTATGGAAGGGATAATGATCTGCCACCTTACCTGAAAGCTGTAAGTAAAACCCTTTATTATCATCCCAGGGGTAAAAATCGATTTATTCTGAATACCTCCTCTTTCGTCAATGGGGAAGAGGGCATTAATGAACATGGATTGGTCGTTGCCATGACATTCGTCTTGCCCAACAAAGAGGAAATAAAGCCTGGTTTCAATTCCTTATTCCTGGTTAGATTTATCCTTGAAAATTGCAGAAGTACCGAAGAGGGGATTTATGCTTTGAAACAACTGCCGATCGCCTCCAGCTGCAATATCCTGTTGGCTGACAAAACAGCTCAAATGACTGTGGTAGAATGTACTCCATACACATTGAATATCCGATTGCCTGAGAAGAGCGACAATGATGAATATTTCATCGTGACAGTGAATCATTTTACATCGGAAAAGATGTCCCGATATGATGCATGTAACAAGAATATCTATTCCTCGAAAATGAGGTATGACACGGCTTATAATGCTTTGAAGACAAATTATTGAATGGAGCTATTTTCGGATGACATGAAACAAAAACATGGCAATGGTCCGGCATGATTTCCATCTCTTTTACATCGAAATCAAACTCTTTTCCGATTTCAATAAAAAGAAGATTGAATAGTCAGGCATCTCCTGGCTTGAGACATGCTCGATAGGCTTCCTTTCACACAGGTCGGTGCATTCATGAAGCCACATGGCAACCCTTGTCAAAGAGACTTTGACTGAGTAGGATCCGCCCGTTAGAAGTGAGTTTTTGGCATGTCAAAGGAAGATCCATGGAATTCTCATGTTATACCTCCCGGATATTCGTTGCCGCTTTTTGAATTTACATAGCCGGCGACGTTTCAAAATGTTCGATAAAACGAAAGACCATCTCTCTCGCATCATCGACATACTGGGGAATCTTTTCCGAACTTGGAGCCTTTGAATCAGCAATTTCAGCCGCTATCGCCATTGTTTTGTTCTTCCAATAGTAGTAATCAGAACTTGATCCTTTGGCCAAATAGATTACCTTGGATATTTGACCATGGCTGTATCCGTTGATCTCGGCCATTCGGGTGGTAAGTTCATCAAAAGCCTTTTTCATTGCCTGATCGGCGATTTCATCATATGTATAGGCCCATGGATACATTACCATTCCGCCATAGGCATGGAGATCGATCGAACCTTTGAGAGCATGGGAATTTGCAAAATCCATGATTGCCTTGATGCAGGCCACCGATTTTTTATTTGGGTTGGTTAGATAGGGATAATCGCGATTCGGATCGACTCCCCCTTCGTATCTTTGCCTGGAGACAAAGCCGTCCGCGTTGACCACGGGAATAAAATGGAGCTGCGTGCTGTCAACCATCCGTGTTGTGCGTCTGTCGTTTCCGTAGCTGTCGACAATCTCCGAAATGAGTCGAATCAGAACTTCAGTTGTAATGATTTCGTCGCCATGAGTGGCGGCATCTATCATCAGATTTGGCTCGTCGCTCTCATTCTCCTTGACGTGGTCGGATATCTTAAAAACATAGAGCGGGAGCCCTTGGCGCGACTTGCCGTAGGTTTCCAATTTGACGATATCAGGATGGTTTTCTTCAAGGTTTTTGAGATATTTTTCAATCTCGTCATATGAACGGTAACCCTGCAGGTAATCGGGATTGCTCCACAGGTTTCGTTTAAGTTCCTGGGAAATATCATCTTCCATCAGTCTTGCTCGGGGCGCCAGCGTAAGAAATTCATACCTTTTGTCCTGTGGCACATATACGACAAATCCCCCGGAAAGTCGCCTTACGATCTCAAAACGGTCTGAAACCTGATTCATTGTTGACTCGGAAAGCCCCTCAATGAAATAGCTTGAAAGCACATTAGGGGATTCAACTTTCTCCCTTGCTCCGAGAAGAAATGAGATAATAAGCAGAAAAAATGTCCAATGGGTGAGTTTCATTACATTCTCCTGTTCAAAGTATTTGCCTGCTTATTGGAAATGACTTTTTTAGGATTCACAAGTTAGAAATTTGAAAAGTTGATTTTCAGTTATGAATTTGTGATGCCGGCTGAAATGAGGGAAAATTCTGCAAATTGCCTGTCTCACAGCGCTATTTGGTAAATCGTATTAATATTTCAGTTATTGTCCTGGAAAAGAGAAAAGACTATCGGATCAAGGCTTGGATTTATTAAATGCATCTGTTGTGAATATATTCTTTGTCAAGACAAAAACAGCAGATAAATGCAATCATTTCCCCAAAACGAACCTGTTTCAGCTCC
>JADFZC010000555.1 GCA_015232735.1 Oligoflexales bacterium
CAGCAAATTGCCTGTCTCACAGCGTTATTTGGTTCATAGTATTAATAATTCAGTTATTGTCTTGGAAAAGAGAAAAGACTAAGGGATCAAGGCTTGGATTTATTAAATGCAGCTGTTGTGAACATATTTTTTGTCAAGGCAAAAACAGCAGATAAATGCAATCATTTCCCCAAAACGAACCTGTTTCAGCTCCTGTATCTGATATCCGGCTCCCTGAAAAGCCCGAGTCAAAGGGCCTTTGCGTTGACTTATGGCAAGTACATGAACCACACCACGCTCCATTGCCGAGTCAGCCATCCTTCGGCAGAGCCTGTCGCTTTGCTGCGGATTTAGCATTCTGACTCCATATGGAGGATTAACTACGATAAGATCAATTTTTTCGTTTTCCAGCCCCTCCAACATGCTGCCGTCTCCGACATGGATATGAACGTCTTCGGAAACGCCAAACTGTCTTAAATTTTCATATGCTCCAAGCGCAATGTCTGCATCCGTTTCTATCCCTGAAATTTTCCACTTGCATCTCTGTACGCTTCTCTCACAAGCTATCCGTAATTCCCGCCACTTCTGATACATTGAGTCATCAAACCACGTCTGACGGGTAAGCGGAAGCTTTTCGTCGCAAACCAGAAGAGGCGGCAGACCCCGCCCCATGCGCGCAGCCTCCCACAATATTGTGCCTCCTCCGCACATCGGATCCACCAAAGTCACTGCATCTGCAGGGGAGAGAAGAGTGATCATTGCTGCAGCCAGAGTGGGATCGAGGGAGGCTGGATGGTGAAACACGGGCTTCAGTCGATGTCCGCAAGGCTCTCCGGTCATCATTGATGCGACAACAAGGCGGTCGTTTTCCATTGTGACCTGGACGTAAAAATCGGGGTCCTTTAATGATCCTTTGATGCCGCTTATACCTGCATGACTCCATGCCTTGCCGAGACCCATAGCAACCGCCGCCGCAAGTTCAACGGAATTGAAGCTATGGCTTCCGCTCCTTCGAGCCTTGACGCCAAAGCTTGCAGCCGGCCTGTATACCGGCAGGGACAGATCCAGTGCGGATATGACTTCTGTGATTGCCTGAAGCTCACTGACCACATCAGAGGCAAATATCATCCATCCCACACCGTGAGCAAGTCTGGAGCCCATAATGAGTTTCATCATTTGCAGCTCGGTTACAGGCTTGCAGCTGATAACAACGCCTTGACAAAAGATATTGCACTCAACCCCCAGATTAAGCAGTTCGTTTGCCAGAAGGCTTTCAATTCCCGATGAACAGGTTATTACTACAGTGGCTTTCATCAACAAGTTTCCAATTCACTGCCTTAAAAACAAGAGAAAACTATCTTTAGCCTTTTAAAATTTCAAGTATTTCTGTCTAAAGGAAATAGTTTTTTTGCTGAAGCTTTCAATGGCGATATAGAGGCTTGGAACAACAAACAGCGTAAGAAGGGTCGAACTTATCACGCCTCCAATGGTTGCTATGCCAAGGCTTTGTCTTGCAGCGCCGCCGGAACCTATTCCCGAGGCGACCGGGATCATGCCGAATATGACGGCAACTGAAGTCATTAGAATCGGACGAAGTCTTATCGGGGCTGATTCCCTTATTGCTCTCATGGGATCCATCTGCGCACTTCTGACTTTTTGGATGGCAAAATCAACGAGGAGAATGCTGTTCTTCGCTACAATTCCGGCGAGAAGTATCATCCCGATGCCTGAATACAGATCTATTGGTCTGCCAGTGGCGATTAGAGCTATGACTGCGCCTGTGGCAGCCAGTGGTATTGCTATCATTACCGAAATGGGATGCAGCAAAGATTCGAAAAGCGAGGCCAGAATCATGTATATGAAGACTGAACCCAGTATCAGGGCAAAAATCACGTTTCCAAAAAGTTCGTTCATCTGTTCATTTTGCCCGACTATCTTTGTCCTGTAACCTTTCGGAAGCGGGATCTGATCGAGTTTTTTCTGGAGATCCGTGACAATATCGCCCAGTGCAGCTCCTTTCAGGAGATTGGCGCCGATACGCATCACTCTTTGACGATTTTCCCTTGAAATAACAGTCGGGCCTGCCGCGATATCCATGTCGACGACATTTCCAACCGGGATCGAAAGGGTTTTTTTCGCGCCATTTGGTTTTAGATAAAGATTATGGGCAAGAAGTTCCAGAGGCTCGGCATTTCTGCCGTCTTTGAGGCGGACCCTTATTGGAATCTGATCATCCTCCCTTTGAAAATTATTTGAATTGTTACCATCCACCCAGGTTATGAGGGTATCCGCAATTTGTGTGGAATTTGTTCCATAATGAGCTGCAAGTTCAGGCTTTATCCTGAACAGGATTTCCGGAAGTCCTTCGTCCTGAATAGGAGCGACATCAGTGACTCCAGGCATATCGATCATTGCCGCCCGGACCCTTCTGGCGATATTTCTTATTCTGTTTATGTCATCACCGAATATGTTTACGGCAAGCGGCTGGTAGCGTCCCGTGGAACCGGCAAGCGGGTCTGCCGGCTCGGAAATTCTTGTCGTGTATCCGGGTACGCCGGACAAGGTCTTTCTTACCTCCTGCCTGATTTTTGCCAGTATGTCCTGATTATAGGAAAATTCGGGAAATATTCTGAATGAAAAGTCTATGCTTGCGTTTGAACTGTGTCCGACACCGGCGCTGACCGTCCAGTTGTCAAGTTCCTTTATGCCTTTCAGCCTGCTTTCAAGTTCTTTTGCCTTTTCGAGGACTTTTTCTATCGGGACTGCTATTGGACCATTTAATGAAGCTGCAAAAACGCTTCCAAGCTGTGCGGGCAGAAAACTCTTGCTGACGAAGACAAAGCCGGCAGCCGCAATAAGTATTGCACCGGCCAGGACGGAGGAGGCTATCCATGGCCTCGG
>JADFZC010000556.1 GCA_015232735.1 Oligoflexales bacterium
GCAAGCTTCGCTTGCCAGATAAGTCCTTGGGGCGAAAACACCATGGACTACTTACTATTTAGTCGCTGGCGCGAAATGCGCCAGCGACGTATCCTGAGCCCTAAAGGCGAAGGATCTGTCACGAAATATCAGCATGTTACAACAGATCCTATGCGAGGCGGAGCTCGCCAGGATACGTCGCTGGCGCTTTCAGCGCCAGCGACTAATTATTTCAAGAAATTTCAATTTAAAAAAAAGAGGAGATGTCGATGTCGCAAACTCAAAGGAATATCAACCTTCAGATTCTATCACATCTATCGTTATTAGCTACTTTCATGGGTATTTACGCGTGTAAGTCTAGAAATGACTTGATTATTAAGTCAAAAATCAGCGGGAGTGGAGAAGCAGACGTCTTAACATCATATAAACCCGAACTGCCTTGTGGCGTCGAAAAAAAAGACAGTGGATCATGCGGTACGCGACAGGTTAACAATGGTTCATGCGCTGAGGCATTGAAGAATAAAGATCGTATTGGTGGTATGAAAAATCTAATTGGCATGAACTCCAACTTTTTGGCAGTACCAAATAGCATCTATAATAATAGTCATAATCAGTGCTTCAAATGCGTTAATTTAAACATTGATGGAAATATCCATAAATTTCAAATTGTCGACGTATGTTTGACTTGCGGCAACGGCTCCTTTGATCTTGGATCCGGGGCCATGAGGGGAATTACAGGCAATGAACTTGATCTGATCAGGAAACCGCGTTGGAGCTGGGATGGTCAATTTGTTGGATGTGCGGGTGGAAACGTTCCCTATCCACAAGATTACAATTTTGACTATAATGCGGATTTTCACGCTTTCCAGGCTATGCCAGATACAACTATGATTGTTGCTAATGGATCAGCAATCGAACCGCTAGCCAATTCGCCAGGCAGCAATAGTGGCTGCAACTATGCCAATGCCGCCAGAAACAACGGCTGGGGCTGGGATGCTGCCGCCGGATCCGGCGCGGGCTGTCCTCCACTAAACGGAGGCGTCACCCCAGGCGTCACCCCTGGCGGAAATCCCCAAGGTGGCTGCAGCTATGCCGATGCCGCAAAATACAACGGCTGGGGCTGGGATGCCGCCGCCGGATCTGGCGCGGGTTGTCCTCCGAAATAACGGTGTGTAAAGCGACTATACCGCAATAAGGACGAACTTCTTTTTGTCCCAGATCATCCCGAAATTCCACTACACAACAATACATCGGAAAGCGATATCCGTGAGGAAAGTCAAACGTAGGAAAATATCGGGCGGTACGAGAAACATTGGTGGTCAGAAAGCGCGTAATACCTTTGCCAGCTTGAAGAAAACATGTCGCAAGCTTGGCGTTTCATTTTGGGCCTACCACAAAGACCGGCTTTCTGCAGCCTGCGAAATGGAGCAGTTGCCCCAGTTCATACGGGCAGCTGTAAAAAATAGTGAATCTCAGAGGCAGCCTGCTGCTCAGGGATCATAAGCGAGCTGATCTCGGCTATCTGATCGCAGATCTATCTTTTTTCGCAAATTGGATTTGATTGGGTATAATTTGACAGATACCTACTTTTTGATATTATCAGTGCATGACGATAGTCTGATATTTGAGGAGAAAAATAAGTTTATGAAGAGTTTTTTCATAATGATTGCCGTTTTGTTTTTTGGAGGTTGTTACAAAAAAGTTGGTTCAAGCACCCTCAGTGCAGTGGGTACCACAACTCCTGGCGGACAGGTAAGAATGTTTCCCTGCTCATACAAAGATTCACCGAATATAAAAAGAACAGTGGATTGTCTTGGCATTTTAAGCGAAGCACAGTGCAGGGGAGCTCCCAATGGGGAGTGTGAATGGGATTCATCAATACCTGTACCGGCAGGGATCTGCGGCTACAGGGTGCCACTTGCCCCTGGATCGACCGGGCCTTGCCAGCATGCCCATACGGTTGAGGAATGCAACTCTATTCCCAATTCAGAATGCATATGGAACGTAGCTTCATCTCAAACTGCTGCAAAGGGATCAACTCCTCAAGCGACATCAGAGTACTCACAGCCATCCACATCCAAACCGATACCTGTACCGACGTCCTCTTCGATCCCTTTCAAAGCTCCGCCGCCATCAACGGCAATTTAATTGTTTTAAAAAAAAGCCAGGGTCTAGCCATCGAAATTCAATTTGCAGGCATCATTGCATATACAGTTGAGATAATCGAAATGCCCCATATGTCGCGTTCCTCCTTGGAATTGAAAAAACCAAGATACATCAAGCCATTTTTTAGCCCGACATAAAGGTAATAGGTATGAGGCGGGGTATAGTTTAAAGTCAAATACAGGGCTCCGTCATAGGCAAATCCTTCAATCCTGTATGTCAGCGCATTTGGTGGCGTCGATGCGAGGGGACTTGTTCCTGCTGGGCAGTCATTGATGTTATACTGATTATACCAGTCACTGGCGCTTCGATTCCGCTCAAACCTCATGTTATATTTCAGGATACCACCGGGATTGATCTTGGATTTGTGGGCTGGATCGTCAGACAGGCAATATTTCTCTTCCCATGAGCCGTAGATTTGACTGGCCTCGAAGGAGAAATTGGGGGTGTTCCGTAAAATTGTGCTGAGGTAGTTTGAAATCGTCAAAACCGAACCTCCACCATTCTGGTTCATGGTGAGAATTATCTTGAAATTGTCAAAAGAAAATCCAGTTATCCTGTCGGAAAACCTGATGTGATAAACTGCGTGCCAGGAAGGATCATCGGGGCTCAGGTTTTTAACTGTTATGCTGACTGATGGATCTGGCTGGAGGTAGGACCACCGCGAATTTGTCCCTATAGCTGAAAGATTGGCTTTTTGCTTTGTCTTTCTATCCGAATAACCACATCCGATAT
>JADFZC010000557.1 GCA_015232735.1 Oligoflexales bacterium
TCTCCTGATTTTGGTTAGCTTGAACTACCTCGCCCTGAAGGACGAGGTTTCCTTGAACTTGATGAACCGGCCTGTTTAGGACTCATATGCCTGACAAACCCAACAGAAAACGAGCCCGCAAACGCAAATCCGCCATATTCATTCTGATTTTCATCTTCATTTTCGCCGTGTTTTTCACCGCCAAGTTCTGCATTCAGCAAAAAAAAGACAACAAAGTTACAATTTTTATAGAGGATGATCCTCTCATTTCGGAAATCTTTTCATTGATCCGGGAAGACCTGGAGGACAGCGCCGGAATTCGAATAAAAGCTGAAACATTCGATATCGATTCCATGGCTGCAAAATACGGTCTTATCTTCTCAAATGCCGACCTCATCTTTGCAAGAGGATCCCTTGTCTCAGAACTTCACGGCAAAAAGCTTGTCAAGCCGCTTTCAGCCATCAAAATACCTGAAAAAAAACAGATCCACTGGCAATCGTCCATGCTGGACATAGGTTCGGGTCTCCCCGTTGCGTTGCCCGTGTTCGGATATAATTATCCGATAGTGCTGAGTCAAAGCACGCTTCTCGAGGAACCGTCCATGTTTGAGGAAAACGCGGAGCTTGACAGGCAGGAGGAGGCTCAGGGGGTTTATAGAAGCTTCTATGTGGTGCTCAGAAGCGACGATCACAGACTTATAGCAAATATGATGATGGACTTTGACGGGTTCAGATTTTATCTGGACACAAATGGAAAAATGGCAATTAAATGGACCGCCCAGGATCTTACAAGATATTTTACGCATCTGGCGTTCATCGCACAGACTCAAAGAAGAATCCCGATCAATTGTCCTTATGACTGTTACTGGAACGAATGGATGAGAGGCAACAGCCGTTACGCTGTAACAACTGAAACTGATTTCAAGGTCAAGCAAAACAGGGATAAAAGGGACCCGGACAGCTTCAGGATCTTCCTCTTTGGAAAAAAAGAGGCACAAAAGCTCATAGACGCCGCAGTGATTTCAAAATCGTCTTACTGCGACAACAGTCGCGATGAGATCGCGAACAGGACCATGGCTGCCTTTCTGAACAAAAAAGTACAGATAAAAATACTTGAAAAACGGCACAAGATCCCCGCTCTGGATCTGTCCGGATCCGCGACAGATTACAAAGAAAAAAGTATCGAATCGGCCATACTGAAAAACGGACCGGCATTCTTCGTCCCTCCCCTTTTGTCTTCGGAAAGCGGGGAAAAACTGCTGAAAGACGTCTACCAGGCGACAAGAAGCGTGCTTGAGGGAAAAGCGATGCCGTCCGAAGCGGCGGATAGGCTGTTTCACTCTGCGATAAAATAAGTACCTAAAGAGAAAGGAGCGAGGTTATCGCCTCCGCGTCAATTCCCTGCGGGATGGCGCATTCGATCAGCGCCGGGAAGTCCGACACGCTAAGCCTGTCGTATGCTTCGCAAAAACCGGAAATTTCCGCCGCTTTCGCGTAATTCAGCCCCGCCATCCGGCAAATGCCGGAGAAATCGAAAGAATGCGGCGTCGAGAGATATGGTACAAGGACTTCGGGAGACGACGAGATGGGCATTTTTCTGAATATCTCGCCTCCACCGTTGTTAACGACTATCGCGATGAGGGGCATCCTGTGCCTTCCAAGTTCGAGGACGGCATTCAAATCATGGATAAGCGAGATGTCGCCCAGCAGAGCCGTGACTTTTTTCCCAGAGCCGTCGGAAATTCCCAGTGAAGATGAGAGATTTCCCTCGATCCCGCTCACGCCCCTGTTGGCTTTGACCATGAACCCGTGATGCCTGTCGGAAAATGCAAGGGAATCGAAGACCCTTATGGACAGGCTGTTTCCGAGAAAAAGCACGCTGTCGCCGGCAAGCCTTGAAAGCAGGGCATCGGATATTGCGGGCAGGCTGAAAGGGAGCTCCCTTATCCTCGATCGTACAAGATTTTTAAAATCCTTTGCATCAGCGGTGAGCCTCCATGCGGGAGGCGGCATGACCCTCCGCCCTTTCTTCAGTGAAGGCGGCGCTGACCTGACAAACAGATCCTCCCTTACAGACAGCCTGTGCGTCAGGCAGTATGAAGGATCTGAAATACCGGTTTCAGGACTGACTATAATGTGAAAGCGGGGAGAAACCTCTCTAAGCAAACGGTCAAAATGCTTTGTCACCGTGCCTCTGCCAAGGCGCAGTACGACGTCGGGCCTGTACTTCTCAAACGACCGCCTCATCATTTCAGATTCCGGGTCCGGAATGGAAATGTCAAAATCCGCCATATGCTTCAAAGAGGAAGTGATGTCATAAAAACACGGCCAGCCAAGCATTTCCGTAAAAGCCAGGATCTCTCCCCTCTCCACGCCCATGGAGGGTCTTCCCGCGATGACAAGCCCCCTTCCCGCATTTTCAAGAATATTCCAGATCTCCCTCAAAAGTTCCGTGTCCGCAATCGCTGCTGACTCTACTGAAGAGCGCGTGTTCGAGCGAGTCCTTTTGCAAAGGGCTTTTTCAGCCGAAACCAGGTAGCCTTTGATATATTCATCATCCCCGCAAAAGCCCGGTTCAAGCGGCTCCCTGAAAGGAATATTGACATGCACAGGCCCCATGGGCGCAATGTGCGCCTCGTCGATCATGTGCGCCGCATGCAAAAGCAAAACCTCAGGCGCAATTTCTTTGCATGCCGCAGGCAGGGAAAGACTCCTTTTCACAAATGATCCGTACAACCCGTCCTGCTCAATCACCTGGTTTGCCCCGCTGCGTATCGCCTCAAACGGCCTGTCAGCCGTTATCGCGATGATTGGAACATTTTCCCGGAAGGCCTCAATCAGGGCGGGATAATAATTTGCGCCCGCGGTTCCGGACGTGGAGATCAGGACGGAAG
>JADFZC010000558.1 GCA_015232735.1 Oligoflexales bacterium
GACAATTATAGGTTTTGAGACATGCTGTTTCAGATTCATGATCTCACCTTCGAGGGTATCGGAAAGTCGGCTTTTGGCCCCCGTCACTCCAAGGCGTGACACATAATATACGAAGGCCGATGAAAACTCATCTATCCTTTTGATGCGCGAGGGATGCGTGGTTGGTGAAGCCAGGAATATCGTTTCAATGCCCTTTTGCCTTACATGGCCGAGATATTCATCCGCCTCCTCAGGCGGCAGATCGACAACAAGCACGCCGTCGACGCCGCCTTTACTGGCCTTGTCCGCAAATGCCTTTATCCCCATGTTGAAGAGCGGATTGAAATACGTGAAAAGAACGACGGGTATGTCAAACCCCTTCAGCCTCAGCCTTGAAACCATGGCCAGGATGTCGTCAAGGGAAGTTCCGTGCATGAGCGCCCTTTCAGCTGCAAGCTGATTTGTCGGGCCATCTCCGACGGGATCTGAAAACGGAACTCCGATTTCCATAATGTCAACGCCGGCGGAGACAAGTGCCGCAAAGACCTCCTCCGATGTTTCCATGTCCGGGTCCCCTCCGGTAATATAAGCCACGAAGGCCTTTTTCCCTTTTTCCCTAAGATGTGCAAGCCTCTCAGATATCCTTGTCATACCTCGACTCCCCCAAGATCCTTGTCGCCGCGTCCTGAAAGATTTACGATGATGACATCCTCCCTTGACCTCTTCGGCGCCGTTTTCATGGCCCATGCGACCGCATGTGCGCTTTCGAGAGCCGGAATAATGCCCTCCGTCCTGCAAAGCATTTTAAAAGCCCCGATGCACTCATCATCGCAGATGTATTCATATCTGGCCCTTCCCGTCTCGGCCCGCATCGCGTGCTCCGGCCCGACACCGGGGTAGTCGAGTCCTGCCGAAATGCTGTGGGTATTCTGGATCTGCCCGTTTTTGTCCTGGAGGACAAAGCTCTTTGTCCCGTGAAGTATGCCGAGCCTTCCACCGCTAAAGCGCGCCGCATGCATATTCGTGCCTATGCCGAGTCCGCCCGCCTCCACGCCGGTAAGGGCAACGCCTGTATCGCCAATGAAAGCATAAAAGAGCCCCATAGCGTTGCTGCCCCCTCCGACGCAGGCGATAAGTTCATCAGGCAGCCTTCCTTCCGCCGAAAGGATCTGCTGCCTCGCCTCTTCCCCTATCACCTTCTGAAAATCCCTGACCATCGTCGGATAGGGATGCGGTCCTAGAACCGATCCGAAGATGTAAAACGTCTCTTTCGCGTTCGACGCCCAGTCGCGCATCGCCTCGCTTATGGCATCCTTGAGAGTTCTTGTCCCCGAAGTAACTTTCACGCACTCGGCGCCAAGAAGCCTCATCCTTTTTACGTTTGGCGCCTGGCGATCCATATCCACCTCGCCCATGTAGATGACGCATGGAAGCCCCATGATCGCGCTGGCCGTGGCCGTGGCCACGCCGTGCTGTCCCGCGCCGGTTTCAGCAACGATGCGCTTTTTCCCCATGCGGACCGCAAGCAGGATCTGACCAATCGTATTATTTATTTTATGGGCGCCGGTATGGGTCAGATCCTCGCGCTTGAGATAGATCTTCGCCCCTCCTAGTTTTTCCGAAAGCCTTCGCGCGAAGGTAAGAGGAGTCGGACGGCCCACGTATGTCGCAAGATACTCCTTGAGTTCCCTCTGAAATTCGGGGTCCTCTGCGTATCTTTCGTAAGCCTCCTCTACCTGCATGAGCGGTTCGTAAAGAGTCTCAGGGACAAAACGCCCCCCGTATATGCCGAAATATCCCTTTTTTTCGCCTGGACTTTTCATAAAGAATCCTCATTCAACCGCATTGAACAGCTCTTCCAGCAGGGTATGGGATTTGACGCCCGCCCTCTCCTCGACGCCGGAGGAGAGATCCACGGCAAAGGGCTGGACCACGCTTACAGCCTCTTTGATATTTGAGGGACCAAGCCCCCCTGAAAGTATCAATTTTCCACACCCTGCGGCCTCTCTGGCGATATTCCAGTCGCAGACCCTACCGGTGCCTCCGTACGAGCCCTGGACTGAGGCATCCACAAGAAAGTATCTTGCCGAGCCGTAGCCGCCAAACATGGCCGTATCCTCTTTTTGTCTTAATCTGAACGCCTTGATATAGGGTATTTCAAGACCGTTGCAAAAGCCGGGGTCCTCGTCGCCGTGAAGCTGGACCGTATCTATGCCGGAAAACTGCAGAGCCTCCCTGATCTCGTCAGAAGCCGGATTTACGAATACCCCGACCACATGGCTGAAAGACATCCCTTTTTCCTCAAGACTTCTGACAATGAGCCCTGCCTTTTTTGGTTTGATATACCTCGGGCTTCCGGGCCAGAATACGAAGCCTATCGCCCAGCCGCCCAGTTCAAAGACCCTGATGGCGTCCTCAGCCCTGGTTATGCCGCAAACCTTTATTTTTGTCTTTTTCAATGTTTTTCTCCCAAATGGCGAGATTTCGCACGAAACCTCGCCGGGACATCCGGCGAATAAAATTGCAGTATGATTTTCTCCGAAAATCGTGGTAATTACAAGTTATAGATTTTTGAATGGCCGCCATCGGGAGATTTCATGTGGAAGGGATAATTTCAAAAATAAGAAAAATGGGAAAAAACGGCAAAAAGCCGAGAATGGTCATTCTCACGGGAGCGGGAATCAGTGCGGAATCTGGCATAAGGACCTTTCGCGACCAGAACGGGCTGTGGGAGGATCACAGCATCGAGGATGTGGCGACTCCGTACGGATTTCAAAAAAATCCGGCGCTCGTCTACCGTTTTTACAATGAAAGAAGAAGACAGGCAAGAACTTGCTCCCCGAACAGGGGGCACGAGACGCTTGCCAAACTTGAAAATCTTCTCCCGGACCAT
>JADFZC010000559.1 GCA_015232735.1 Oligoflexales bacterium
GGCCTTTCGGGTTACTTTTGCGGGGGATTTGACGCGCCTTCCTTTATTCTAATAGGGGTGATTCCGGTTATTGTCATCCTGTGCACAGGCAGCATCCCTGTTGGGGTCTTATGGTCCATACTGGCTTTCATGGAGATCGTTTTGTTTTTTGTCCTGGACAGGATTGGATATGCTTTCCCCCAGGAGCTGGCAGATAGGGACAGGGAACTGTTTTCCCTCTTTTTCCGGCTTGGCAACGTATGGATTTTTTTCATAGGGGCATGGATTTATGAAACTCAGCGACTCAGGACGTTGGAGCAAGAGGATCTATTTTTTAATAATATCATGACATCGCTGAATGACATGCTTTTCGTCTTCGATTTGAACCGTACTGTCATTTATGTTAATCATGCGGTTACGAGGCAACTCGGCTATTCACACGATGAAATTGTGGGAAGAAAAATAGATTCCATCTTTGATGATAAGGAGGCTGCGCTGGCAACCGAGGCTGAATTCCCGACAAAGGTCGAGAAGGAATTTATAAGGAAAAACGGAAGCGTGATCCACCTCGACCTTTCGTATTCCAAAATAAGCGAGAGCCGTAAGGAAAAGTCGAGGGTGATCTGTGTCGCCAGGGACATAACGGATCAGAAAAGGATTGCGGGCGAGAAAATGAAGAGTGAAAAACAATTCCGTCTGATCTTTGAAAACAGCAAGGACGCGATTTTCTGGATAGTGCCTGATACCGGGATGATCGTGAACTGTAACGTGGCTGCGGAAAGACTGCTTGAAAGGACAAGGGAGGAGATCATAGGAGAAAGTGAGAAGTCGTTACTCCATTATACTGCGGATATCGATCGTGCGAAAGAAGGTGAACCGGAAGCGGGAAGAGGAAAATCAGACGAATTTGAAACGATAGTGATCACCAGATCCGAGTCCGTGAAGCACGTTGAAGTAAGTTCCTTCATGGTGGACATCGATGGTGAATTGATATCTCAGAAGATTTACAAGGATATTTCGGATAGAAAATACATGGAGACCGAAAAGGACAGGATGCAGGAGGAATTGTTCCAATCCAAAAAGATGTCAACTGTAGGAACGCTCAGTGAGGGTGTTTCACACGAACTGCTCAATCCGCTTACTATAATCTACGGTTTTGCGGACATGATAAAAAAATGTGCCGACAATCCTGAATTTGTGAGGGAAAAGGTCGATGTGATAATAAAAAACTCTCTGCGCATGAAGGCAATTGTCGAGCATATGAGAAGGTTTTGCAATATATCCCAAATAAGGGGCCGGAAGGACATAGATATAAGGGATCCTGTCCGGGTCTCTTTGGATTTGCTTGAGGAGCTTCTGAAGGAAAGGGAAATCTCCCGGAAAATCTATTTTGAGGAAAATTCCCCCATGATATGGGGCAACAGCAGTGATTTTGAAATTATTATCCAGAATCTCATCTTGAATTCCATCGACTCCTTCGATTGCATGAAGGATGACAGGAGCAGGCGGATATCGATCTCGACGCTTAAAATTGAAGACGGGGTGAAGATCATGTATGAAGATAATGCTGCGGGAATGACAGAAGATGTAAAAGAGCGGATGTATGACCCCTTTTTCACCACCAAGGGTGTGGGAAAAGGCGTGGGATTCGGGATGACCCTGATATTTGGCATTATTTCGGCATATAACGGGACGATATCGTGCACATCGATCCCTGGGGAGGGAACGGTTTTTGAAATACTTTTTCCTGTAAAGCAAAGAAAAGCGGCTTGAAAACATCCGCTTTTTGCCCGTCCAAAAAAAATCATGATTTCCAATCAGGTTTTTTCAATTTATTAAAAAAACACACCAAAATAAGATCAATTTTCAGGTGATAGGGATCCTTCCGGAAAAGGGATCCGATCCAGGGGGGGCGGGATCAGGATGATACCGTAATCATCGCCCTTACTACGGCTGTGAAGCGTCTGCCCGGCAAGACATATGTCGATGGAATTGACATTCAGATAACAAGCATGGATCGCATGGACAGGGCGCAAGGCGATATCGAGGCATTGATCATAGGCAGGTATAAATTGAGAGACGAGCAGAAGGATTCGTTTCAAATAAGGAATAGTGATTGCAGTGGCTTTTTCCGTTGTAATAGGACTGATATTTGGGATATGGCCTGCATATAAGGCATCTTCGCTGAGTCCCATCGAATCATTGCGATATGAATAGAGAAACATCAAGGCAACTCATAATCCATCGTTTTTTGCGTTTTTCCATGACCCCTCTAAACTTGGATCATTTCTTGCATTTATGGGGATATTGGATTATCTTTCCTGCTAATAAAAAGCACAAGGGAGGAAGTTCGCATCCGGATGAATGCAAGAGGAAACCATGTTTTTAGGGGGAGTGCACAGATGAATTTTAAAATCCGTTCAGGTTTGTGGCTATTGTCTTCAGGTTTATTTTTTACAGCGTGCGGCACCTTCTCACGCATGGATGAATCCAAAACGAAAAGCGGCGGTTCCGGGAATCTGGATCCGGCTTCCATACCGATTGTCGATACCGCTTACGGCACCTTCTTTGACGGCATGGGCAAGCCCGTCGGGGGATGCGGAGTGCCTGAAGAGTTTATGGTTGATGAAAACGGCAAACCGCTTCCATTCATAGCCCTTAACGTTCAAAATACCCCTATGAGAGGAACGATGCTGCCACGGCCGATCCGTGATCCATCAAAAATCGGCCTTTTTAACAATGGCAAAAATTGCGGACGCTGGGTTGAGATCAAAATTGGAAATGATTGCAGTACGTCCTCGCACATAGCCCATGAAGGCAAGATCTGCCTTCAGCCTAACGGTGAGTCCGGACCGGAATTTTATGATAAACAGGATAATGTCAACGGTAAA
>JADFZC010000560.1 GCA_015232735.1 Oligoflexales bacterium
TGAATGGAGCGGGATGGCCCATATCCGACCTTCCGGTCAAGGGAATGAGCATTTCACAGAAGTTTTACGAGTATAACAGCAACAAGGGGGGACGGCACCTTGCTGTGGATATCAGAAGCAGCGGTGACCGTGCAATAAGGGCTCCGCTTGAAGGAGTGGTAAAATATTGCGGAAATTATGGCGCCAACGGATGGCATGTTTTTCTGGAACATGAAATATCCGGGAAAAAATATTATACGCTTTATTCCCATATGGCCGGAAATCCGGGACTTTCAGTAAATCAGAAAATCGCCAGAGGCGGCAGGATAGGGACCATGGGAAGTTCGGGTACCGTCGTGGTTCATCTCCACTTTTCGGTCATGGATACCTATTACGTCGGCCCCTACGGATACATATCAAGCGCAGTAAAATCGGGCGGCAAAGTGATAAGTGAATCTTCTAGCAAGGTTGTCCTCGAACTGCCGAGGCACGGGAAGGTGACGTACTATAATCCGGGAGAGATTTTGGGAAAGCTTGCGCCCGGCTCCGGGGGTGACACGGACGGGCCGGGGTTCTCATATCCCAATAACGCGGCAATCGATGGGGATTTTTTCAATGTCCGCGATGAGAACGGCAATCCGATCGAAGGAAGAAGGGTGGATAACGGCGATTCGATTACGGTGATCGATGTAAGCCTTTCAAAAAAGATGCTCTATGTTGAATATCCTACGGCCTCGGGAGTCAGGAAAGGGTGGATAACGAATGTGCCTTCAATCATAAAGTACAAATATGCCGGCATGTATCACAATGGTTCAACCCCTGAACCTGTTCTCGATGAAAATGGAGCGAAAATCGGATCCCTCGATCCTAATGAGGCAGCCACTCCCCTCTATCGCAAAAACGGGAAGCTTCATATCGTTTACAACACGCGCGAAGGTGTCAACACAAAATCAGGGTATGTGAAATATGACGGCGGATTCACAAAGTTTTAGTAAAAAAGAAAGGATATGAACATGAAAAGTCAAATATCGGGATTATATGTTATCTTGTGTTTCTGGATCGCCATGGCAGGCTGCGGAAGGTCAGGCGACAATACCGATGAATCATCGGATCTCAATGGAATCCGCCGCTGTTACGACGGCGATACGACTCAGGGGGTTGATATCTCGTATGTCCAGGGCAATGTGGACTGGAACGCGGTGGCGGCATCCGGCAGACGGTTTGCGATTGCGAGGATCAGCGATGGAGTGAACACCATGGACAATTATTTTGAGGCGAACTGGAGCGGTATAAAGCGGGCCGGGATGATCAGGGGAGCGTATCAGTATTTCAGGGCCGGTCAGGATCCGGTCAGGCAGGCTGACATTGTCATTCAGCATGTCGGACGCCTTTCGGACGGGGATCTCCCGGTTGCCCTGGATCTTGAAAGCAATGTAAGCGATGTTCCGGATGAGAAGCTTGTAAACAATGCACTTGTATGGCTCCGCCGTGTGGAGGCAGGTACGGGGAAGACCCCGATTATTTATACAATGTCGGGCTTTTTTGATGCCATCGGCAACAGCCAGGCGGCCAAATTGAAAAAATATACCCTGTGGGTGGCCAATTACGGGGCAGGCTGTCCCAGCGTGCCAGAGGAATGGGGAGTCTGGAGCCTGTGGCAGTACAGCCAGACCGGCAGCGTCCCGGGTATAAAAAAGGCCGCTCTTCTGGACGTGTTTCGCGGTTCCTTTGAGAAATTGAAAAAGCTCGCCTCCGGCGGCAGCCCAGGCGGAGATACGGACGGATTTTCATATCCAAACAATGCCAGAATTGAAGGTGATTTTTTCCACGTCCGCGATGAGAACGGCAATCCGATCGAAGGAAGAAGAATCGATAACGGCGATTCGATTACGGTGATCGATGTAAGCCTTTCAAAAAAGATGCTCTATGTTGAATATCCTACGGCCTCGGGAGTCAGGAAAGGGTGGATAACGAATGTGTCTTCACTCATAAAGTACAAGTATGCCGGCATGTATCGCAATGGTTCCACGCCCGAACCTGTGCTTGATGAAAATGGAGCGCAAATCGGATCATTGGATCCTCATGAAACCGCCACTCCCCTCTATCGCAAAAACGGGAAACTTCATGTCGTGTACAACACGCGCGAAGGGGTCAGCACAAAATCGGGATATGTGAAATATGATGGGGGATTCAAGCTTTTTTGAACTTTAGTCCCGTTTGTCATGTCCCGTAAGAGATTCGGACAGGAAAGGCTTTTTGTCAGAATCTCTTTTTTATCGCAAGGCCCGGTTCCACAACGTTTGGAACTATTGTCACGCTCCACGAGGATTCCCCCCACATGTCCCATGTGAAATACGCAATCGCCGACAGTGCCGAAATTCCATAGCACAATGCGGCATTTGAATTGTCTGCCCTGATTCTCCTTCTGGCCGTGTCGGCGTCCGCTTCAGAACTCTGGTCATTGATTTTTGAATGTTCATTATGAGCCATGACATTGAACCATATCCCGGAAGAAAGAAAAAGGAGTGCTGATATTCCGGCTCCCGTTCGAAGAGGATCCAAAGGAGGATTCCGGATGCTTTCCTCGATGGACGCTGTCAAATCCTTTTCGAAGGCTGAAACCGAGTTTTCAGCAAATGGTATATTGAAAAGCTGGGTGAATGCCTCGTGTTCAGCACCGCGCGAAAAGATCGACGACGTTTTCCAGTTTGCGTTTTCGGTCAGGTGGTAATTGCCTTTTTTGTCGAGAACAAATTCCCTGTTGTCGGATTTTATCTTGAAATAAAGTGGTCTTCTCGCTGGGACAAGGAGACTCACCGTCTCTTTCCGGTCGGGATTCATGTCGAGTATCCTCTCCCCTGCGGAATCCTCAAGATACAGATGCCCTG
>JADFZC010000561.1 GCA_015232735.1 Oligoflexales bacterium
ATGAAAAATGATTTCATCTGAATCGTCGTTACCCAGAATTATTTATCTGGAAGGCCATAGTTTACGTTATTTCAAATCTTCCCGATAACCTTCAGCGCCGATTCGATCCTTCCAAAAGGTGCTGCCACCTGAACACCCTGTATGTAGCTGTAGAGATTTGCGCATAAATCCCTGGCAATCTCCTCTCCGGCCTCCCTGGCGCTTTCCTTTGTTTTTGCTTCGGCCATTTTCTTCATGATTTCATCAGGTATCACTATGCCAGGAACCTCGTTGTTCATAAACTGGGCGTTTCTCAAGCTTGTCAGCGGCCAGATGCCGGCTATTATTGGAATTTTGACATTGTTCTTCTCAAGATACTCAAAAAATCTGAGCATGGATTTGAAGTCGAAGACCGGCTGGGTTATGGCCCATTCCGCCCCGGCATCAATCTTTTTCCTGAAGCGGTCCATCTCATACTCAAAATCCCTGTGGACGGGATTCACCCCTACGCCTATGGAAATCGCTGTAGGCCCTCCGATAAACCGCCCACCGAGATCTATTCCGCCATTAAGCCTGTGGACCATTCTTGTCAGGCCAATGGCGTCGACGTCAAATACACCGGTCACATTTGGATAGTTTCCAAGTTTCGGCGGATCTCCGGTAACAAGAAGCATGTTCCTGAGTCCCGAAGCATGAGCTCCAAGGACATCCGACTGCATACCAATAAGGTTTCGGTCACGGCAGGTATAGTGGAGAATTGTTTCTATGCCAACCTTTTGCTCTATCATCAGGGCTGTCATGACAGTGCTCATTCTGGAACTGGCCCTTGGACCGTCCGGAATATTTATCGCATCCATGCCGGCACTTTTAGCCGCCACGGCTTTTTCAATCAAACCTTCAAACATTATCCCCTGCGGAGGTAAAAGCTCCAGGGTGAACACCTTTTCACCAGAGGCAATTTTTGCAGACCATTTTGATTTGTTTTTAAATGGAATCCTTTCAGCCTCCTTAACATCCTCGTTTTTTATTTCAGATGTCACAATGCGTACAGTGACAGCCTCCGTGTTACCGCTCATCGCCTTGTATTGTCTGAAAGCCTGTGCCATGGCCTTAGTATGCTCTGGCGAAGTCCCGCAGCATCCCCCAATAATCTGTACGCCGGTCTGGAGGAAATATTTTGTGTACTCGGCAAAATACTCGGGTGTGGACATATAGATCGTTCTTCCATCGATCTCTCTTGGAAGCCCCGCGTTCGGCTGAACAATCAGGGGAAGTCCGGTCAAATCCTTTATTTTCTCTATTGCGGTCAAAATAGGCTGAGGGCCTACCGAACAGTTCAGACCCACAATATCGGCGTGCCAGTCGGCCAGCTTTGGTATCGCCATATCAAGAGGAGTCCCAAAGGCAAGTTCCCCCCTTATACCTATTGTCAGACCCGCACTGACTGGAATATCGGAATCAATCTCCTTTGCAGCTAGAATAGCCTGCCTTATTTCTCCGATGTCCGAAAATGTCTCAAGATTGATGAAATCCACACCGCCATCAATCAAACCCTGTATCTGGTCGCGAAAATGCTTTAATGCCTCTTCAAATGACACGTTCCCCCAGGGTTCGAGTCTTACCCCCAAAGGGCCGACACACCCACCGACGAACGCATCTTCTCCCGCAACCTCCCTTGCCAGCCTTGCCGCCTCAAGATTAATCTGGTACAGGCTCTCATGAAGGTTATGAGCCTTGAGTTTTAAGTAATTGGCCCCCCAGCTGTTTGTCGAGAGGATATCGGCGCCGGCGTTTAAATAATCCCTGTGGAGATTCTGCACAATTACGGGATTAGTCAAATTCGCCTCCTCAAACGAGCGGTTTATAAAAATTCCCCGTTTGTACAGCTCAGTACCTGTTGCGCCATCAAGCAGAAGAGGAGTACGACTCTTAAGAACCTCCCTAAACGATTTTCTCTGTGACATTGCCATCCCCATGTGGACAAATTTGGTAATACAAGACAGCTGGATTTTATTCCAACTGTGGAAAATATAAAAGGATAAATAAATTTAAGAGCAAAATGGCACTTAAAGCTGCTTAAGAGCAACCTCACCCTGCCCCCTCTGATGATAATTAAAAATTTTCTGGGTCAGTTCATATGAAAGCCTGTAACGTCTATCGATATTTTGAAGATCGAAAAGAATTCTAAGCGCCTCGGCATAATTTTCATTTTTAATAAAATAAACGGCCGTCAACACCTTGACCTGCAGTTTTTCCCCGCCCTTAATTTTCAGGTTCTCCAAAGACTTGAGCAAATACAATGGATCGATATGGTCCGCTGACGCTGTATCCCTGTTTACAAGATTCACTGCAAGGCACATTATTTCTTTTTCTTTCCAGTTTTTCAAAAAGACAAGTATGTTTTCACTCGAACTCATTTTTCCTTCACTTACAGTTTTTATCTGAAACGCTTTAAACTCATCAATCCTGTCGCGCATCTGTCCGCAGGGGAATTTTGCATCGATATAGGATATTTCCAAACTGGAAAATATCTCCCTGTCCTCCCTTTTTTCAAAACCGCCCAGAACAGACTTGAACGACAGATCAGGACCTGATGTCCCGTTTTTCCATTTTCCCGGTTCATTCTCATACCAAAGGGGCGAGTTACTCAGCCCCCGCATTCCTCCCAATACCTGCCTCAGCATCCTGGAATTTTTAATGGAAAACTTTGCCCTCCTCCATACTTCAAATCCAAAATCAGTACCGGAATTTCTTTTCCTAAAATCCGAACTGGACTCAAATAGCCGGCTCATCTTTCGATATTCGTCAATAAAGATCTGATTGTATAAATAGGTATCGGACCATGCGGCTAACGGATTCTCCGGCAATTCATGGTTTTTTGCATTG